>CAIQLE010000296.1 GCA_903872555.1 uncultured bacterium | reverse complement strand
GGTACCCGTTGGCTGGGGCCGGAACTGGGACAGCATACCGACGAGGTACTACAGCAGCTTGGTTATACGACTGAGCAGATCGCTGCCCTGCGCGAAGCCGGCGTGCTCTGATGCTTAGTTCAAGCGCATCAAGCTGATCTATCGTTGCAGGCAAGCTACGAATTACCTGCGAGGCGATTCGATCACAGAACAATACAAACATGGGCGTTACGAAATCTCTGTACAGCTGAGCTTGTTGCTCACAGTTAACAGAGGAATTCGACCCCATGAGACCTGTCAATCATACGAACCCAAACTCTGCTTATCCAGATAATGCGGGTTCAACCAGTCCACAAGGCAAGCCTGATTCGGAAGAAAACGACTACACAGATTTGTTTGATGCGCGACGCGCAGATGATCCGGCAGATATGCCGCTTCAAGTTAAGGCAGAACCTACGGTCACGCAAAAAATAGAAGCCTGGTTTTCCCGATTATCTTTCGCAGTGCGCAGTGCTATTCATGCCGTCAAGCAGGCATTATCTTCTTCACCGTCTGTGGAAATAAGCATTAGCCACATTAGTAAGCCGCGAAATATTTCAAAAAAAGATTTGCCTGAGGATTTGAAGCAGGCGCTCGATGAACACCATCAACTCAGAAGCAAGTTATTGCAATCAAAATTTGAGCCTGCCACCGAAGCCCCAGTTGCTGCAGACATCAAAGCAGCGGCAAGCTCTGTCGGTATATCTTCGTCTGCACCTGTGCCTGAAGAGATCGCAGGAGAAAAAACATTTGCACAATTTGTAAAATTACAAAGCAAGGATGATGCGCTTCCCGAGTCACTTGGTTATTTTGCCTTTACCCCCGATTGTCTCGCCTATGCGAAAAATCTGACCAAAACCGCAATAGGAAGAAATGTGGCGTCTTTACCGAACGCCGTTGAAATCATGGCTGCAAAAAAATTACTCAGCGCCTATGACCAGTGCAAACAAAGAGAAGAAATTCAGGAGGCGAAAAAAATAAAGGCACAAGAAGCTTTGGCCAGACAGGAAGCAGAAAGCAGTAAGCAGCCTGGGCAATCAAGTTTCGAAGATTTTTTTCAGCAGTATCAGGCGCATGAAGAAAATAATACGCCGCTGAAAATTTATGCAGGTAGTAAATTCCTTGAAAGCGATTGCATGCTCTACGCGGACAATCTGCCGCAGACGGAAGCATTTGAATCCCAAAGAAAAGCGGCTACTTATCTCTCAGCCTGGAAAGCCAATCCTGCTGCCGCGATGATGCAGGCTGAACGCGAAGCAGGTTTCCGTTTGCCACCACCACCAGCGCGACCCGGCAGGCGTGTGATGAGCAGCCCCGCCATGCCCGCTACTTTGCCCGAGCCGCCCAGACTGACATGGGAGGCTACTGTCCGTGATTTGCCCTATATGACGCCTGCAAACCGTTCTGTTCTGTGCGCCAGTCTGGCACTACATCCCAAAGAACTTGATCAGGCGTTCGCTGGACTGATGCTATTGGGTAGAAAAAAAACGGTAGAGGGTGAGTCCCTTGATGATCGTCAAGCTGAGGCACAGAGTGCTGAAGCGCGCATGAACTATGGCAGAGGGCAGCTGAGTTCGATAGTCACGCCGAATGAGGTGGATGAACTACAGCAGGCGCGTGGCTTACTGCTTAAGTTGCAGTCGCCGGGCATGGCGGAAAGGGTGGGCAGTATTGCCCTGATTGCCGGGTTATTGCCTCAGTCTAAAGAACTCATGACGGCGATTGATCTGCAATTACAGGCCATGCAGCCAGAAAAGCCAGTAGCCAAGGCCACGGCACTATCCGACATCCCCAGGCTGGAAGAGATGCAAGCCGATGAAATCAACCGTGGTTCCGCGTCTTTCAATAATTATGTAAATGCGTTCACTAGGAATATCAAAGCCGGTAAGCCTATGACTTTCTTACCCAACTCGGTCTATCTGCAAAAAGAATGCCTTGCTATGGCCGATTATGCTGTTCGCCTGATTGAGACATCGGGAGGGCAGGGCCTGACCCAGAATGATCAGGAAAGATTTGAGGCTGCTGTTTATCTTCTGGGACAGGCAGATAGAAGGGCGGTCTGATTTCCTGAGTCTATCTGAATGACGAGCTGAAAAGCCTGAGTTGTTTTTTTGCTTTAGCCCTGTTGCACCAACTGATCCAGCTTTACTGCGTCGATGCAAAACAGGCGTATACCTTCCGCCAGTTTTTCCGTCGCCATGGCATCATCATTCATCGCCATGCGGAAAGTTTTTTCATCCATGTGCCAGCGCTGTATGTCGGCGCTGGCAGATTTTTCAGCAGACAGCTTGTGCTCAACAGATGCTTCTGTATCAGCCAGCTTTTGCAGCAACTCAGGACTGATGGTCAGTAAATCGCAGCCTGCCAGCTCAAGAATTTGCGAGGTATTCCTGAAGCTTGCACCCATGACTTCAGTCGCATAGCCAAATTTTTTATAGTAGTCATAGATGCGCTTTACAGACTGCACGCCGGGATCATTCGCGCCGCTGTAATCTTCGCCGCTGGTTTTTTTGTACCAGTCATAGATGCGTCCTACAAAAGGCGAAATCAGCTGGGCTCCGGCCTCGGCACAGGCGATGGCCTGCGGCAGTGCGAACAGCAAAGTCATATTGCAGCGTATGCCTTCCTTCTCCAATACTTCGGCGGCACGTATGCCTTCCCAGGTGGAGGCGATTTTAATCAGTACACGTTCGCGACTAATACCCGCTGTTTCATACAGCTTAATCAGATGCCTGCCCTTGGCAATGGTGCCTTCGGTATCGAAGGACAGACGCGCATCGGTTTCCGTAGAGACCCGGCCGGGGATGATGGCCAGTATTTTCATGCCAAAGGCAACCAGCAAGTGATCAATGATATCGGCCGTCGATTTGCCCTGATGTTCGCGCAGTGTGTCAGCCAGCAGTGGCTGATAGGCCGGCTTTTGTACAGCCTTCAGTATCAGTGAAGGATTGGTCGTCGCATCACGCGGCGCAAAGGCTTGTATGGACTGGAAATCACCGGTGTCGGCCACCACGGTGGTGTACTGTTTCAACTGTGCGAGCTGGTTCATGGTATGCAGCGGTCAGGAAGAAAGATGAGAAGTTCTATTTTACGCACTCTGGCAATACAGACATCGTGCTGCTTATTTCAGGGCGGCTGATGCGCGTGCGATCAGGTTGGCAGTAGAGCTGTCATGACTGTGATTCGCTGCTGCGCCATTCAGTTCAGCGAGTATTTTATTGGCCAGAACTTTACCCAGCTCTACACCCCACTGGTCAAAGCTGTTGATGTCCCACAGCACGCCTTGTACAAAGGTTTTGTGCTCATACAATGCAATCAGCGCGCCCAGTGAAGTCGGTGTGAGTTCATCCATCAGTAACATCGTGCTGGGGTGATTGCCGCTAAAACGACGATAGCTTGGATCGCCGTCTTCCGCTACTTTGCCTTGCATGAGTGCTTCAGCTTGCGCAAAGCAATTCGCCAGCAGCACTTTGTGTTGCTGTATCAATTCATGCGCAGGCTTCAGTGCTGCAATGAAATCAACCGGAATCCTGTCGGTGCCCTGATGCAGCAGCTGGAAATAAGCATGCTGACCGTTGGTGCCTACACTGCCCCAGATGACGGGAGCGGTTGCGGTACTGACGTGCTGACCTTCCTTCGTGATCTGCTTGCCATTGCTCTCCATCTCCAGTTGCTGCAAGTACGCAGGAAACATCTGAAGATCCTGATGATAGGGAGCGATCAAGTGTGAGGCCGTACCAAAAAACTCCCGGTACCAGAAGCCCGTCAGCGCCAACAGCACAGGCATATTGTTTTCCAGCGGCGCTTCCTGAAAATGCCTGTCCATGGCATAGGCACCGGCGAGGAAGCTGCGGAAATTCTCCATCCCTATGGCGATTGCCAGAGGCAGACCTATCGCAGACCAGATCGAGTAACGTCCACCGACCCAGTCCCAGAAGGGGAACATGTTCTCGGTATCGATGCCGAACGCAGCGACGGCTTCTGCCTGAGTGGATACAGCCACAAAGTGTTTTGCAATATCCGGCGTAGTGGCATGTCTCAGAAACCAGTCGCGCGCTACCTTCGCATTCATCATGGTCTCTTGGGTGGTAAAACTTTTAGAAGCGATGATGAACAAGGTGGTCTGCGCATCCAGTTCGCGCAAAGTGGCCTGTACTGCGTGGCCATCCACATTCGACAAGAAATGCATGCGCGGGCCCTGCAGACCATACGGCCGCAGAGCAGTGCAAGTCATTGCTGGCCCCAGATCTGAGCCGCCGATGCCGATGTTGACTACATCCGTGATGGCCTTGCCGGTATAGCCTTTCCAGTCTCCGCTGCGCACACGTGCAGTGAACAGCTCAATACGATCTAGCACTGCCTGAACCAGAACCATCAATTCCTGCCCTTCGCAGATCAGGCGTGTTTCTTTCGGCGCGCGCAGCAGTGTATGCAGCACGGCGCGGTTCTCGGTGAGATTGATGCGATCACCTCGGAACATGGCATCGCGCTGAGCCTCAAGCTTACGTGCTCTGGCATAGGCAGTGAGCAAAGTCAGGGTGTCGCGCTGCAGATGGTTCTTGGAAAAGTCGGCATACAGACCGGCAGCCTCTAGAGAGAATTGTGCGCAGCGTGCGGGTTCTTTTTCAAACAACTGGCTCAGCTGCCATAGCCGCGCTTGCTCGGCGTGCTGTTTTAAGGCTGTGAATTCAGGTAACTGAGAAATCTGTGGGCTGGTCATGAGGGGAGGGTGGCGTTCGTGATGATTTGCGCAATCAGTGCGTAATGATACCTGTACAGACAGCAGCCTCAGCGACTTCACGGCGTAACGCAGATCGGCGTCTGACACGAGGCTGGCTCAAGGCTTCGCGCAACGCTTCATCCACGCATTCCCTATCTGATTGCAACTGCGTAGGTGTGAGCAAAGACATAGTGAAAGTCTAGTACAGCAATGTCACAGTTTTTAACATTGAGTGCATTGATGTGAGGCAAATCCGAATAAATTACTTGGTAGAAATATAATTATTTGTTCGATTAACAACACTTTTAATCGAAATTAGGGCAGAATAATTATCAAGTTAATAAAATTAATTCGCGTAAATCAGACGCCATTGATCAAAACATTGCTTGTACTTAGCGCAGCAGACAAGCAAGAGAAAAACAGGAGGCTCAATTGCAAGCATTCTCCAGCACCGTCCGAGATCTGTATGCCTTAGCAGAATACGCATCACCCGATCAATTCCTGACACGAGCCATCAGCATCATGCAGTCTTGGATACGCTTTGACGGCGCCATTTTTGGCACCGGCGAAGCGGGCTTAAACCAGACCATGACCTTACTTAAATCCGATGCTGCAGCTCCCGCCGTCACGGTGCCGGAGACCCTGCTCAGTGCGCCACAATTTAATCATGACCCTGTGGCTCAGGGGATGCGCAATGCGCCTCTGTCGCCAACACGGGGTGGGATACGCGAACTTTATCGTAAAAGCCGCGATGGCAAAAAATGCAAAGCACCCACGGTGCAGGGCGCGCTCACTCTGTCAGAGGAGCTTGGTCTGAGCCATCTGATGATTCATGGCGATGATCCCAGTCGTGTACAGCCGGCACGCTGGATCGTACTTTACAGACAGCATGATGTTCGGTTTGCTGAGACGGATGCGGCCTGTCTGCATGGATTGTGGATACATCTGTCGCGTGCGCTCGCCATCAATCGCAATCGTGTGAAGGAACGTCTCACCCAAAGCCATGTAAACGGTCATGCACATGCTCAGGCGCGTGACAATGCCGATGCTTCAGGATTAATTACTCTGACGGGCGAGGTCGAGCTTGCAGACCAGCGGTTTTTTGATTTGCTGGAACGCGAGTGGCCGGATACGGCGCCTGAATGTATTCCAGCTGAGGTGATGGAGATACTCAGCAGCGGTAAATCGTTTCGCGGCACACAGATCGAAATTACGCTGATCAAACAGAATGGATGTCATATGTGCCGTATCCGACCTGTGGGTGCGATGGAGATACTCTCGCCGCGTGAGTTTATCGTGGCGCGCCGTTTTGCCGCTGGCATGAGCCATAAGCAGATCGCTCGCGAACTTGGGGTCTCACATCACACGGTGCGCAATCAGCTCGCGCATCTGTACCGAAAACTCAATCTGCACGATAAAGCTTCACTGGCGCGCTATCTGGTGACGAATTCTGTACCGGTCTGAAGTGCTAGGCGGATGATCAAGCATATCCGCTAAAATGCAGCCATCAATATTCAAGGTGGCGGTTATGACTCAGGACGAACTCAAGCAGGCGGTGGCGCTTGCAGCACTGGATTATGTAGTGGATGGCGCCATCATTGGCGTAGGCACGGGTTCCACGGCTAATTTTTTCATTGATGAGCTGGGTAAAATCAAGCATCGCATCAAGGGGGCGGTGGCTTCATCCGAAGCCACTGCGGCACGTCTGAAATCTCATGGCATCAGCGTATTTGACTTGAATGATGTCGACAACATGCCCGTATATATCGATGGTGCCGATGAGATCGATCATAGCGGCGCGATGATCAAAGGCGGTGGCGGTGCCCTGACCCGTGAAAAAATCGTCGCTTCTGTGGCCGATAAATTTATTTGTATTGCCGATGGCTCAAAACTGGTGGATGTAATGGGTCAGTTTGCCCTGCCGGTAGAAATCATTCCTATGGCTGAGGCCTCAGTGGCCCGTAGTCTGCGTGCACTGGGAGCAAAGCCTGCACTGAGGATGAAAGAGGGCAAAGCCTATGTGACTGATAATGGCTGTCACATTATTGATGCTGCAGGTTTGCAGATACGAGACCCTAAGGCGCTGGAAGCACAGATCAATCAATTGCCGGGAGTGGTCAGTGTCGGTTTGTTTGCTCTGCAAGGCGCAGCGGTCTGTTTACTGGGAACAGAGCAGGGTGTGAAGACTCTGAAGTTTTGACGAATCAGGCTGCAAAGATTCAGACAAAAAAATCACTTCGTAAAAAAGCCCGCATACTCGCGGGCTTTTTTACGTAGTACGCATTACCTCAGTCGGCAGGCGGAACATAGCCTTGTGCCGCGTCTGCGCCGTCACCAAAGAAATGCTTTTCCATTTGCTTGGCCAGGTAGTTACGGGCACGCACATCGGCCAGATTCAGACGGTTTTCATTGACCAGCATGGTCTGATGTTTCAGCCATGCGGCCCAGGCTTCTTTGGAAACAGACTCCCAGATTTTCTTGCCCAGCTCGCCGGGATAAGGTGGGAAATCCAGTCCTTCGGCTTCCTTGTTAAGCTTGATACAGTGAACCATGCGCGACATGCTTTTCTCCGGAATCAAATACGTAAAGAATAAATAAAGTGTAGAGCTTAGAGCTTCTTGATCAGCACCAGTGATTTACGCTGCCAGTTGTACATGTTCTGCCTGTCTTTGGGCAAATCATCTAGGCTGGCATTCACAAAGCCGCGCTTTAAGAACCAATGAGCAGCGCGTGTGGTGAGCACGAATAATTTTTTGAAGCCGGCGGCACGCGCACGATTTTCCAGATGATTCAAAAGTCGTTCGCCATCGCCTTGTGCCTGAGAATCCGGGCTGACGGTCAGGCAAGCCATTTCTGCCATTTTCTCTGCAGGGAAAGGATACAGGGCAGCGCAACCGAAGATCACGCCATCATGTTCGATGACGGAAAAATAATCGATCTCGCGTTCTATCAGTTCGCGTCCGCGCTTGACCAGCGTGCCATCCGTTTCCAGCGGTTCGATCAGGCGCAGCACACCGCCCACATCCTCAATGCTGGCTTCGCGCAGACTCTCCAGATTTTGTGCCGAGATCATGGTGCCCACACCATCATGCGTAAACACTTCGAGCAGCACCGAGCCATCGGTAGAAAAAGGCACGATATGCGCGCGCGGCACACCTGCTTTGCAGGCCTTGGTGGCGTGTTCGAAATAGAAAGATGCATCGGCGCGCAGGCAACCTGAAGCCAATACCGCTGAGGCCTGATGTGCCGAGACTTCCCGTATTTCTGTACCACCGGCATCCGTCATGAGCGGTGTCTCGGTGATGAAAATCAGTTTATCGGCACGCAGCGCATTGGCAGCTGCCACGGCCACGTCTTCCATCGTCAGGTTGAATACTTCGCCGGTCGGTGAAAAGCCCAGCGGCGACAACAGCACCAGACCGCCATTGTTCAGAATGGGTTGTATGGCTTCGAAGGCGATCTTGCGCGCGACACCCGTGTGTTCAAGGTCGACACCATCGATGATGCCCATGGGACGTGCCACCACGAAATTACCTGAAATAACCCGAATGGCTGCATTCGCCATCGGTGTATTCGGCAGGCCCTGGCTGAAGGCAGCTTCGATATCCAGCCTGAGTTCGCCTGCGGCTTCCTTGGCGCATTCAAGAGCGATCGCATCGGTAATGCGCAGACCCTGATGAAAACGCGTTTCGACCTTGCGCAGCGCCAGCTGTTCTTCCACCTGCGGGCGTGAGCCATGCACGATCACCACCTTGATGCCCAGCGCGTGCAGCAGGGACAAATCATGCGCCAGCACCGGCAGCGCGCCAGCCATCACCAGCTCGCCGGGGAAGGCGATGACGAAGGTCTTGCCGCGAAAGGCGTGAATATAGGGCGCGACCGAGCGCAGCCACTCGACAAACTGGGTAGGATTCTCCATGCACGGCATTATAATTCGCCCCGCCATGTCTGCACCTTTAAACCCGAAAAAAGCACAGCCCGCCAGTGCAGCGTCCCCAGCTAAGCCTGCAACTAAACCTGTAGCTAAGCCCGCTCCCAAGCCCGCTCCGCCCCGCCATCCGCTGCCGCTGCTCAGCTTTCCTGAGGAATTGCCCGTCTCCGGCCGGCGCGACGAGATCGCGGATGCGCTGCAAAAACATCAGGTCATCATCGTCAGCGGTGAGACTGGCTCGGGCAAGACTACGCAACTGCCCAAGATCTGTCTCGCACTCGGACGCGGTGAGTTCGGCCTGATCGGCCACACCCAGCCCCGCCGCATTGCTGCCTCGGCCACAGCCAAGCGTATTGCCCATGAACTGGGCTCGCCGCCCGGCATGCATGTGGGCTATAAGGTGCGCTTCAATGACACCCTGTCCGATGGTGCCTGGGTCAAGCTGATGACGGATGGCATCCTGCTGGCCGAGACTCAGGGCGATCCGCTGCTCAGGAAGTACGACACCCTGATCATTGACGAAGCTCATGAACGCAGCCTGAATATTGATTTCCTGCTCGGTTATCTGCGGCAGTTGTTGCCTAAGCGACCAGACCTGAAGCTGATCATCACCTCAGCCACGATTGATGCGGATCGTTTTGCGCGGCATTTTGAAATGCCGGGCAAGCCCGTGCCAGTCATCGAAGTGTCAGGCCGTCTGTATCCGGTGGAAGTGCGTTACCGGCCTGTGGAGCGTGATGTCAAGTCAGCCGGTGCAGCTGCTCCGGCGACGCCAGTGGCCAACACCTCCGCCGCCAGAGCCAAAGAGCAGCGTGATCTGATGGATGCGATTGTGGATGCCGTCGATGAGCTGGCGCTGATTGGTGAGGGGGATATTCTGGTCTTTTTGCCGGGCGAGCGAGAGATTCGCGATGCAGCTGAAGCGCTGCGCAAGCATCATCCACCGCATGTGGAAATTCTTCCGCTGTTTGCACGGCTCTCTGCACAGGAGCAGGAGCGCGTCTTTAAGACCTCTAACGCACGCCGCATTGTGCTGGCCACCAATGTGGCCGAGACTTCATTGACGGTGCCCGGCATACGCTATGTAGTCGATGCTGGCACCGCACGTGTGAAACGCTATAGCTATCGCAATAAAGTCGAGCAATTGCAGATAGAAGCGATTGCACAATCGGCAGCCAATCAGCGCGCCGGTCGCTGCGGCCGCGTAGCTGCCGGCGTCTGCATACGCCTGTATGAAGAGCAGGATTATCTGCAGCGACCTAAATTCACCGAACCCGAAATACTTCGCTCTTCGCTTGCCTCCGTCATTCTCCGAATGAAGGCACTCAGGCTGGGCGATGTCGAAGCATTCCCTTTCATCGAGCCGCCGCTGGGACGTGCCATTGCAGACGGCTATCAGCTATTACAGGAGCTGGGCGCAGTCGATGAAGCGCGTGAACTGACTCAGCTTGGCGTGCAGCTGGCGAGGCTGCCACTGGACCCGCGTGTAGGCCGGATGATGCTGGCCGGACGGGATCATCAGTGCCTGAGTGAGATGTTGATCATTGCCTCCGCCTTGTCGGTGCAAGACCCGCGTGACCGGCCCGCTGAAGCGCAGGGTGCGGCCGACAACGCGCACAAAAAATTCACTGATGAAAAATCGGAATTCCTCACCTATCTGAAAATATGGAAATGGTTTGAGACGGCGATAGAACACAAGAAATCGAATCGCCTGTTGCAGGAAGAATGTCGCGCCAACTTTCTCTCGCAGTTGCGCCTGCGTGAATGGCGCGATGTGCATTCCCAGTTGTTTACGCTGGTGCGGGAACAGGGCTGGCGTACCAATGAAACACCGGCCACCTATGAACAATTACATCTGGCCTTATTGACGGGCTTGCTGGGTAATATAGGTTACAAGGCAGACGATGAACCGCATTATCTGGGCGCCCGCGGCATCAAATTTCATTTGTGGCCGGGTTCGTCACTCGCCAAAAAAGCCGGGCGCTGGATCGTTGCCGGTGAACTGGTCGATACCTCGCGTCTGTTTGCACGCACCATCGCGCAAATACAACCGGACTGGCTAGAAAAAGTCGGCGGCCATTTGCTGAAAAAATCCTATGGCGATCCGCGCTGGGAAAAGAAGAGCGGGCAAGTCTCTGCCTATGAACGCGCTACGCTGTACGGGCTAGTGGCCTACAGTCAGCGCCGCATAGATTTTGGCAAGATCAATCCGGCAGAGGCACGCGAGATCTTCATACGCAGTGCGCTGGTCGAAGGTGATTTTGACACCCGCGCGCCATTCTTTGCGCATAACCAGAAACTCTTGCGCGAGATAGAAAATCTGGAACATAAATCGCGGCGTCAGGATGTGCTGGTGGATGAAGAGCTGATCGCCGCTTTTTATGACAAAGCACTGCCAAATGATATCTGCAATGCTGTCGGGTTTGAGCAATGGCTGCGCAAGGCCAGTCAGGAGCATCCCAAGCTGCTGTATCTGAGCCGTGATGATCTGATGCGTCATGAAGCCGCTGGCGTCACCACGGATCTGTTCCCCAAGCTGATGCGTAATGCCGGTGCTGAAATGGCACTGACCTATCATTTTGAACCGGGCTCGGTGCGCGATGGTGTGACCCTCGCTGTGCCACTGTATAGCCTGAATCAGGTGTCAGCGAATCGCACGGAATGGCTGGTGCCCGGCATGCTGAAAGAAAAGGCGCATTTGTTGCTGAAATCGCTGCCGCAAAAATTACGCAGGCACTGCGTACCTTTACCTGACTATGCAGCAGGTTTTTGTGAGCGCATACATGCCGCTAAAAAATTTGGCATGGGATCTCTGCTGGATGCTCTGATCACGGATGTGCGCGAGCAGACCACCGTGATGATCCGACACTCCGATTTCAAGCTGGAGACTTTGCCTGCGCATCATTTCATGAACTTCAAAATCATTGATGAGCATGGCAGGCAACTGGAGATGGGCCGCAATCTGGCGGCGCTGCAGGCTGAGTTTGGCGCACAGGCACGTGAACAATTCCAGAAGATTGCCGAGCAGGCTGTGCCTGTCAGTGGTTTAGAAACGGATGAACAGGAAACGGCCGTCGCTGTCAGTAAAAATTCAGGGCAGAGCGTCGGCACTGGGGGTGCGAAAGTTACAGCAGCTTCTCAGACCGCAGGCAAAGCGGCGGGCAGCACGTCCGCTGCTTATCAGAATCTCAGCACCTGGTCTTTTGGTGAATTGCCTGAATTATTAGAAATCCAGCAGGGCCGACAGACCCTGATCGGTTTTCCGGCTTTGGTGGATAAAGGCACGCACTGTGATCTGGAAGTATTCGATGATCCGAATGAAGCGGCCGAGATTCATCTTACAGGCTTGCGTCGTCTGTTTGCCTTGCAGCTCAAAGAGCAGCTGAAATATCTGGAAAAAAATGTCCCCGGCCTGCAGCAGATGGGCATGCAGTTCATGGCACTGGGCTCACAGGAAGAACTGAGAGAGCAGATTATTCAGGCCGGACTGGCGCGTGCCTGTCTGCAGTCGCCGCTGCCTAAAAATTCGGGAGAATTTAACATCCGCCGTGAAGAAGGCAAGGCCAGACTGAATTTGCTGGTGAATGAAATTGCGCGGCTGGTGGGCCAGATACTGGCTGAATATCATGCGCTGCCAAAAAAACTGCAGGGCATAAAAGCCCACGCTGCTGCGCAGGCCGATATGCAGGCGCAGTTGCAGGCGCTGGTGCATAAGCGCTTTGTGGCCGAGACTGGCCACACACAGCTGGCGCATTTCCCGCGTTATCTGAAGGCTATGCAAGTCAGGCTGGATAAATTACGTGCCGATACAGCGCGAGACGCCCGGCTGATGTCGGAATGGCTGGTGGCGGCCGCACCCTGGCAGCGCGCCTTAAAGGGCGGCGTTCACGGCGATCCTAAAATGGATGAGTACCGCTGGATGCTGGAAGAATTACGGGTCTCGCTCTACGCACAGGAACTCAAGACGCCCATGCCCATCTCCGTCAAGCGCCTGCAAAAGGTATGGGAATCCATGCAGCGCTAGGGATTTCCATTGGAGATCGCGCTTTGTCGTAAAATCGCGGCTTGTTACAGCAACTTGCTGCTGCTGTTTTAGCGCTTACACAACTAATCCTTTAAATTCAGCTTACCAAGATGACCATAAAATCCGACAAATGGATACGCCGCATGGCCGAGCAGACCGGCATGATCGAGCCTTTCGAACCCGGACAGGTGCGTGAGGCCAATGGCCAGAAGATCGTCTCCTATGGCACTTCGTCGTATGGCTACGATATACGCTGTGCGAATGAATTCAAGATTTTCACCAACATCAACAGCACCATCGTCGATCCTAAGAACTTCGATGAAAATTCCTTTGTCGATGTGAAAAGCGATGTCTGCATCATCCCGCCGAATTCCTTTGCTCTCGCGCGCACGATTGAATACTTTCGTATCCCACGCAATGTGCTCACCATTTGTCTGGGTAAATCTACCTATGCACGCTGCGGCATCATCGTCAATGTGACACCCTTCGAGCCTGAGTGGGAAGGTTATGTGACGCTGGAGTTTTCAAACACCACACCATTGCCCGCAAAAATTTATGCAGGCGAGGGCTGTGCCCAGGTGCTCTTCTTCGAGAGCGATGAGGTCTGTGAGACATCGTACAAAGACCGTGGCGGTAAATATCAGGGCCAGCATGGCGTGACTTTGCCTAAGGCCTGAATTTCAGCCAGCAGCGCATGGCGCTGACAATAAAAAAGGGAGCTCAGTGTAAGAACTGAGCTCCCTTTTTTTCTACCTGGATAAATTCAATCAGACATTGCAGCTGATGTCGCTAATTTATTGATGTCGTTAATTTATTGATGTTGCTGATTTATTTTATGTGGCTGGCTCATTGATGGATGGGCTTGCCTACTGCTTCACGCAATCTACGTAATAGTCTTTCACCCCATTGACTACAGTCTTCACCAGGCCATGTACATCGGTTTCGAAGCCCGGGAATTTCTCATTGAATTCGCGCGCGAATTTCAGATAATCGACAATGGTTTTGTTGAAGCGCTCGCCCGGAATCAAGAGAGGAATGCCAGGTGGGTAAGGCGTGAGCAGAATCGCTGTCACGCGACCTTCGAGCTGGTCGATAGACACTCGGTCGATTTCACGGTGCGCCATTTTTGCAAACGCATCGGAAGGCTTCATCGCCGGCTGCATGTCGGACAGATACATTTCCGTCGTCAGCCGTGCTACATCATGCGCCTTGTACATGTCATGAATCTGATGGCAGAGGTCACGCAGGCCGGTGCGCTCATACAAAGGATTGGCGGCCGCGAACTCTGGCAGGATGCGCCACATAGGCTGGTTCTTGTCATAGTCATCCTTGAACTGCTGCAATGCAGTCAGCAGGGTGTTCCAACGGCCTTTGGTGATGCCTATCGTGAACATGATGAAGAAAGAATACAGGCCGGCTTTTTCGACGATCACGCCATGCTCAGCCAGATATTTGGTGACGATTGATGCAGGAATACCGGTGTCGCCGAACTGTCCGTCCAGCGACAAGCCGGGTGTGACGATCGTGGCCTTGATCGGGTCCAGCATATTGAAGCCTTTGCCGATATTGCCAAAGCCATGCCAGTCATCCTTGCCATTGATCATCCAGTCATCGCGTGAACCTATGCCATCAGCCGCGAACTTTTCCGGACCCCAGACCTGGAACCACCAGTCCTTGCCCCATTCCTGATCCACTTTTTTCATGGCGCGCCGGAAGTCCAGCGCCTCGAGTATGCTTTCTTCCACTAGCGCGGTGCCGCCTGGCGGTTCCATCATGGCCGCAGCGATGTCGCACGAGGCAATGATCGCGTACTGCGGTGAAGTGGAAATGTGCATCAGATAGGCTTCATTGAAACTGTCGCGGTCGAGTTGTACGGTTTCCGATTCCTGCACCAGAATTTGCGAAGCCTGTGACAGACCGGCCAGCAGCTTGTGGGTCGACTGTGTGGAAAAAATCATCGACTGCTTTGCGCGTGGCCTGTCTTTGCCTATCGCATGCATGTCTTTATAAAAGTCGTGAAAGCTGGCATGCGGCAGCCAGGCTTCATCAAAATGCAGGGTGTCGATTTCACCATCGAGCATGTCTTTGATAGTCTCGACGTTATAGATGACGCCATCGTAAGTCGATTGCGTGATGGTTAGTATGCGTGGCTTTTTATTCTTGGCTTCGCGCGCGAAAGGGTTGGCCTCGATTTTCTTCATGATGTTTTCCATCTTGAATTCATCGACAGGAATCGGGCCTATGATGCCCAGGTGATTCCGGGTCGGCATCAGGAACACAGGAATGGCACCCGTCATGATGATGGAGTGCAGCACCGATTTATGACAGTTGCGGTCGACCACCACGATATCGCCCGGTGCGACGGTGGAATGCCAGACCATTTTGTTGGAGGTCGAGGTGCCATTGGTGACGAAGTAGCAGTGATCCGCATTGAAGATGCGGGCTGCATTGCGTTCCGACGCGGCCACCGGGCCGGTGTGATCAAGTAACTGACCCAGTTCTTCCACGGCATTACAGACGTCGGCACGCAGCATGTTCTCGCCAAAAAACTGGTGGAACATCTGACCGATGGGGGATTTCAAAAACGCCACGCCGCCCGAGTGCCCGGGGCAGTGCCAGGAATAAGAGCCGTCCTGCGCGTAATGCACCAGTGCGCGGAAGAAGGGTGGCGACAGTCCGTCCAGATAAGCGCGTGCTTCACGGATGATATGGCGTGCAACGAATTCCGGCGTGTCTTCAAACATATGAATGAAGCCGTGCAGTTCGCGCAGGATGTCATTCGGTATGTGCCGGGAGGTGCGGGTCTCGCCATACAGATAGAGCGGAATGTCGGCGTTCTTGTAGCGTATTTCTTCAACGAAGGCGCGCAGTGACTTGAGTGCTACTTCGGTCTCTTCGTCAGAGCCGCCACCGAATTCTTCATCATCGATCGATAAGATGAAGGCAGAGGCGCGTGACTGTTGTTGCGCGAACTGGGACAGATCGCCATAGCTGGTGACGCCGACGACTTCCATGCCTTCTTTTTCCATTGCATCCGCAAGTGCACGTATGCCGAGACCCGAAGTGTTTTCGGAACGAAAATCTTCATCAATGATGACGATGGGGAAGCGGAATTTCATTCACAGTCTCCGGGTACACAAGCAGCACCGGCAGGCTTGCCGGTGGGGTCAAAAAAGAAAGCGGGATTGTCGCAGATATGGGGCAGGCTTGGGAAAACTATACTGGCTTTTCTTAACCGGCACGATCGCTATCAGATCAGCGACGCTGCAGGATAACAAAAGAATAAGCAAAGTCATTCTCGGCTGAATGATGCGTTTCACGTGAGACTTCTTGCCACTGGCTGGCATCAAGCGTCGGGAAAAAAGCATCGCAGGCAAATTCAGCCGCGATTTCAGTCACGATCAGGCGTTTTGCCAGCGGCAGCGCCTGGGCATAAATTTCGGCGCCGCCTATGACGAAGGCCTCAGCAGTGCCCGCCAGCGCGGCGGCTGCGTCCAGCGAACCTACGGCCTCAACGCCCGCGTGCTGCCAGTCCGGGTTACGGGTGACGACGATGTTGCGACGATTCGGCAGAGCCCGGCCTATGGAATCAAAGGTTTTGCGACCCATGATGATGGTGTGGCCCGTAGTCGTGCGCTTGAAAAATGCCAGATCTTCCGGCAGTCGCCAGGGCAGGGTGTTATTGATGCCTATGCCGTTCTTGCGGTCGGTGGCAACGATCAGGCTCAGGGTGGCGGACATATCAGACGGCCACCGGTGCTTTGATAGCAGCATGGGACTGATAGCCCGTGATCTCTACATCTTCAAAGCGATAATCAAAAATCGAGTCTGGCTTGCGCTTGAGCGTCAGCTTGGGCAAAGGAAAGCTGTCGCGTGACAACTGCTCTTTGACCTGATCGAAGTGATTGGAATAGATGTGGCAATCGCCACCGGTCCAGACGAAGTCACCGACTTCCAGTCCGGTTTGCTCGGCCACCATGTGGGTGAGCAGGGCGTAGGAAGCGATATTAAAAGGCACGCCAAGGAAGATATCGGCGCTGCGCTGATACAGCTGGCAGGACAACTTGCCGTCAGCCACATAAAACTGGAAGAAAGCATGGCAGGGCGGCAGCTTCATCTGCGGAATGTCGGACACATTCCATGCTGAGACAATCAGGCGACGCGAATCAGGATTGCTCTTGATCTGCTCTATCAGTTGCTTGATCTGATCAATATGCTGTCCGTCCGGCATAGGCCAGGAGCGCCACTGAAAACCATAAATCGGGCCGAGATCGCCGTTTTGATCAGCCCACTCATCCCAGATCGACACACCATTTTCTTTTAGATAAGCAATATTGGTTGAGCCGGCCAGAAACCAGATCAGTTCATGCACGATGGATTTCAGATGCAGCTTCTTGGTGGTCACCATAGGGAAACCGTCTTGCAGATTGAAACGCATCTGATAGCCAAACACCGAGCGTGTGCCGGTGCCGGTACGATCGGTCTTGACGGTGCCATGTTCAAACACATGGCGCATGAAATCCAGATAAGGGCGCATGGTAGGGAAAATTGAATCAGGTGGCGTATTTTAACTCGCAGCGCAGCATTCTGAGGAGAAGCCTGAGCATCAGCTTGCGTTGCCGGAGAACTGCAGGGCTGCCAGGCTGGCATACAGACCGCCCGCGGCCACCAGTGAAGCATGCGTGCCCGTTTCGACAATACGGCCCTGTTCCATCACGATAATGCGTGTGGCGCGCTGAACGGTTGCCAGTCTGTGTGCAATGACCAGTGTGGTCCGGCCTTCCATCGCGGCTTCGAGTGCTTTTTGCACTAGTCGTTCTGATTCCGCATCAAGCGCGCTGGTGGCTTCATCCAGTAACAGCAGCGGTGGATTTTTCAGCAGGGCGCGCGCAATCGCAATACGCTGACGCTGCCCGCCCGAGAGCCTTACACCGCGCTCACCCAGAAAGGATTGATAGCCATCAGGCAGGCGTTCTATGAATTCATGCGCTGCTGCCAGCGTGGCTGCCGCGATTACTTCAGCATCGCTGGCTTCGGGGCGGCCATAGCGTATGTTTTCCATGGCATTGGCTGAGAACACCACGGTGTCCTGCGGCACGATGCCTATGGCATTGCGCAGCACCTGCAAATCCAGTTCACGTATATCGATGCCATCCAGACGGATGCTGCCGGTCTGCGGATCATAGAAACGCAGCAGCAACTGAAACAGTGTGGTCTTGCCAGCACCTGAGGGACCGACGATGGCCACCGTTTCACCAGCTGCAACCGAGATTGACAAGTCACTGAGTGCCGGCTGATCGGGACGTGAAGGATACTGAAAATTCAGATGCGCGATTTCCAGACTGGCACCATTCGCGGCGCGTAAGGCTAATGTATGCGGTTGGGCTGGTGAGGCAATCGGCGAACGTTCAGCCAGCAATTCCAGCAAACGTTCACTGGCGCCAGCAGCGCGTTGTGCATCGCCCAGCACTTCGGACAGTGCGCCTATGGCACCGGAAACGATGGCCGCATACAAAATAAACTGGCCCAGTTCACCGGCACTCATGCGGCCTTCAATCACCGCATGCGCACCCAGCCACAGCACAAATACAATCGCACCAAACACCAAAAGAATCGCTGTTACAGTCAGAAGTGAACGTGCCCGTATGCGATAGATGGCCGTACGAAAAGCGTGTTCAACCGCAGCGGAAAAGCGCAAGGCTTCACGTGCTTCATGCGCAAAAGCCTGCACCACAGCGATAGCATTCAACATTTCACCTGCCAGACCCGATGCATCAGCAATGCGGTCTTGTGAAGCGCGCGAGAGTTTCCGTACGCGCCGGCCCATAAAAATAATCGGCAGGATGACAGCAATCAGCATCACGATAATGATGGATGAAAGCTTGGCGCTGGTGATGAACATCATCAGCAAGCCGCCGATCAGCAGCAGTACATTGCGCAAGGCCATAGAAATGCTGGTGCCGACCACGGTCTGAATCAGCGTTGTATCCGTGGTCAGGCGTGATAAAACTTCACCTGTCTGGGTAGTCTCGAAAAATTCCGGGCTCTGGCGCAGTACATGTGCATACACGGCAGCACGTATGTCTGCAGTGACACGTTCACCTAACCATGAGACGAGATAAAAACGCGCAGCCGTAGCGACTGCCAGCACACAGGCCAGACCGAACAAGGCCAGAAAATATACATTCACATTTGCCGCCTGTTCGCTTCCGGCCGTTGTGAAGCCCAGATCGATCAGCTGCCGGAAACCATAGGGAATCGCCAGTGTCGTGCTGGCCGCCAGCAGCAGTGCCAGTGCTGCAAAGACGATGCGCTGACGATAAGGGGCAAGAAAAGGAATCAGGCCCGAGAGTATGCTCAGGCCACTGCGTGGTGCGGGACGTTCACTGGAGTTTTTCATAGGGATATACCTGAGCTCAGGCGCTCACCTCGACGCCGGGCTGACCCTCTGCCATTTCGCCTATCACTGCTGCCTGTACGAAGCCCTTGCTATGGAAGATGTCCAGCACGCTCTGTACTGCTTCCGGAGCGCAGGCCACCAGCAAACCGCCTGAAGTCTGCGGATCGCACAGCAAGGCCTGTTGTACGGCAGTGATGCCTGCATCCAGTCGTATATCTTTGCTGTAGCCAGCCCAGTTGCGACCGGATGCGCCGGTGATAAAACCCTGAGCGGCGAGCGCTTCCACGCCCGGTAAAAAATGTAATTGTGGCCAGTGAATACGGGCGACGAGTTGTGAGCCCAGAGCCATTTCACGCGTGTGACCGAGCAAGCCAAAACCAGTGACATCGGTCAGGGCATGAACGCCGTCTATGGCGGCCAGATCCTTGCCCGGTGTGTTCAGTTGAGTAGTGCTGGTGATCATGGCTGCGTAGCCTTCAGCATCCAGCGCATCTTTTTTGAGTGCCGCAGAGAGTATGCCTACACCCAGTGGTTTGCCGAGTATGAGCTGATCACCCGCACGCGCATTTGCATTGCGCTTGAGTTTGTCGGGATGCACCAGACCCATCACCACCAGCCCATAGATGGGTTCGACCGAATCAATCGTGTGACCGCCAGCGATGGGGATGCCTGCAGCAGCACACACCGATTCGCCACCGGCCAGTATCTTGCCTATGACCTCGACCGGCAGTTTGTCGATAGGCATACCGACCAGTGCCAGTGCCATGATGGGTGTGCCACCCATGGCATACACATCCGAGATGGCATTGGTGGCGGCGATACGGCCAAAGTCGAAGGGATCATCGACGATGGGCATGAAAAAATCGGTGGTGGCAATCAGTGCCTGTTCATCATTGAGCTTGTAGACAGCAGCATCATCAGCAGTTTCTATACCGACCAGCAATTGCGGCGGCACTGGGAAACCTGAAGACTGCTTGAGTATGTCAGCCAGCAAGCCGGGCGCGATTTTGCAGCCGCAGCCACCTCCGTGCGAGAAGGAAGTGAGTTTCAATCCGTCTTTGCTTATTGCATTCATGTACTGCTCCGTAGGATTTTTTAATCGTGCTTCAGAAATTCTCTGAATTATCGCCTATCCCGCAAATGACAATGGCTCCCTAAGGAGCCATTGCATTACAGCGGATAAAAGCCTGATCGTGAAGATCAGCCGCGACCGCTGCTGCGACCTGCACTGCGGCCATCATCACGATTGCCGCGGTAGCCACCGCCTGCGCCACCAGCACTAGGTGCTGCACCATCCTTGCGTGGTGCGCCCGGCTTGGAGAAAGTACGCTGACCTGGCTTGGCTGCTGGTTTGCGGCCATCGCCTGGACGCCAGCCCGGACGTGGGCGGCTTGCCGATGCAGTTTTCTTAGGCTCATAGCCCTCGACCACATCGACCGGAATAACTTGCTTGGTAAAGCGCTCGATACGCTTCACATGCACGCCTTCAGCATGATTCACCAGCGAGACAGCAATGCCGTTACGACCCGCACGACCGGTACGGCCGATGCGGTGCACATAGTCTTCAGGGAATTTTGGCAGATCGTAATTGAACACGTGTGTGATGGCAGGCACGTCGATACCGCGCGCGGCGACATCGGTGGCAACCAGCACGCGCACATGACCGCTGCGCAGACTGTTCAGTGTGCGATTGCGCGCACCCTGATGCATGTCGCCATGCAAAGCTGCGGCAGCAAAGCCAGCGATGTTCAGACGATCGGCAATCGTGTCAGCATCGCGCTTGGTAGCGGTGAAGACCACAGCCTGATCGATGGTGACATCGCGCAGCAAATGATCGAGCAGACGATTTTTGTGCGACAGATCGTCAACAAAGTGCACGCGCTGCTGAATGTTTTCATGACGTGATGCCGAGCTGGCGATCTGGATCATCATAGGATCTTTGGTGATGCGGCGGGCCATATTGCCGACCATGCCATCCAGCGTCGCCGAGAACAACATAGTCTGGCGTGATGCGGGTGTCTTGCTGATGATGAGTTCGATATCGTCCACGAAACCCATGTCGAGCATACGGTCAGCTTCATCGAGAACCAGAACTTCCAGTTTCGAGAAATCGATCTTGCCCGATTCCATGTGGTCGATCAGACGGCCTGGCGTAGCAACCAGAATTTCCGGATTGCGCGACAGCAGTTGCATCTGTTTTGGATAAGGCATGCCGCCCAGAATAGAGACAGCTTTCACGCCACGGATCTGGCTGCCGTATTTTTCAGTCGCAGTAGTGACTTGCAACGCGAGTTCGCGGGTTGGAGTCAGCACCAGAATTTTTGGCTGAGCAGGCTGGAAGCGTGGACGGTCGCCTTTGGCGCGTGCCGCTTGTGCCTGCTGGTTAGGGGTTTTGCCGGCGGAAGCGTCCGCAGGGGCGCTGGCCAGCTTGTGTAGGGCAGGCAGCATGAAAGCGGCTGTCTTGCCGGAGCCGGTTTGCGAAGAAACCAGCAAATCACGACCGGCAATGGCGGCTGGCAGAGCCTGCTCTTGCACGGGCGTAGGTTGGGTATAGCCTGCTTCGGTCAGTGCTTTAAGGATAAACGGATGCAGACCAATCGATTCAAATGTCATTCTGTGCTTTCAAAGGATGAACGCCGCTAGCCACGGCAAAACGCCATGCAAGGGCAAAAACAAAAGCAACGCCAACCAGAGAAACAAGCGAGAAATCATCCAAAGCATGTCACGAGCTGTCATAGCTCTGTAAAGACAATATCGGGAAGTTTCGGCACAAAAGCTTTGCGCCGGATAGGTGCTCAATGAAACGGCACCAGGAGGCGGGAGGGCTTTAGGTAACTACTAAGGGTGTGCGATGCAACCATGCGCTGTTTGTTGCAGCGCGAGGCGAATTGTACAGGAAATCTGACCGGATAGGGATATCCGGCCAGATGCCATTTGGTGATAACGCTTATTCAGCCGAGCCCATACCGGCCACCACCTGCGAAAAGCCGCCATCCACATAAGTAATTTCACCCGTGATACCACCGGCGAGGTCAGACAGCAGGAAGGCGGAAGCATTGCCCACATCTTCGATCGTCACATTGCGGCGCAGCGGCGCGTTTTCTTTGACGAAATTCAGGATCTTGCCAAAGTCCTTGATGCCGCTTGCTGCCAGGGTCTTGATAGGACCGGCTGAAATACCATTCACACGCACGCCGCGCTTGCCCAGTGACTCTGCCAGATAACGCACGCTGGCTTCCAGCGAGGCTTTGGCCAGACCCATGGTGTTGTAGTTAGGCAGGGCGCGCATAGAGCCCAGATAAGAGAGCGTCAGCAGCGCAGCATTTGGCGACAGCATGGGCAGTGCGGCTTTGGCCATGGCCGGGAAGCTATAGGAAGAAATGTCATGCGCTATACGGAAACCTTCGCGCGAGAGGCCGTCAAGAAAATCTCCGGCAATCGCCTCGCGTGGCGCAAAGCCAATCGCATGCACCAGACCATCGAGCTGGCTCCAGCTTTTACCCAGATCAGCAAACACAGCCTCGATTTGTTCATCGCTGCCGACGTCGCAGTCGAAGATCAGTTCGCTATTGAATTCTTTCGCAAAATCAGTGATGCGCTCCTTGAAGCGCTCGCCTACATAGGTAAATGCCAGCTCTGCACCCTGACGGTGACAGGCCTGGGCGATGCCGTAAGCAATGGAGCGGTTCGACAGAACGCCGGTGATGAGGATTTTTTTGCCTTGCAAGAATGCCATATGAAACTCCTGTGAGCCGGGCAGTGCGCCATAGACGCAGCCCTTGAATGATCAGGGTAAAACGCAACATTGTAGGGGTTCTGTCAGCCGGGGGGCAAATTTGAAGGATAGAGCATGCCTGCCTGAGGCTAGCTCCGGCTCCTGAAGTTTAGGCAGCGCTGCCCGAAAACTTTCGAAAACCGCTATGCTTGGCAGGCTTTTTCTGACGCCACACTGGGCCATGATCAAAATTCTTAACAGTGCTGTACTTGTCCTCGCTACGAGCTTCGCACCTGCGGCCTGGGCGGCGCATGCATTTTCCCTTTACGACACCCCGAAATACCCGCCGGGCTTCACGCATTTTGCGTATCAGAATCCCGAAGCGCCCAAAGGTGGCGATTTATATCTGGCCAATCCGGATTCCCGTACCAGTTTTGATAAGTTCAATCCCTTCTCCATGAAAGGGGTTGCTGCTGCCGGCGTGTCTAACTTGATGTTTGAATCGCTGGCCATCAGTTCGGCTGATGAAGTCGCCACTATGTATGGTCTGCTGGCCGATGACATGACGCTTGCTCCCGACCGCATGGCCATGACATTTCATCTGCACCCTCAGGCGCGCTTTAATAATGGCGATGCGGTGCTCGCAGAAGACATCAAATATTCCTTTGACACCCTGGTTGCCAAAGGCGCGCCGCAATTCAAGATGATGTATGCCGATGTCAGGCAATGTGTGGTGATCGATGCCCATACGGTGCGTTTTGAATTCAAGACCCAGAACCGCGAGCTGCCACTCATTGTGGGTGCTATGCCCGTGTTTTCACGTCAGTGGGCGGCGGGCACCGCTTTCGACAAAATACAGTTACAGGCGCCGATTGCCAGCGGCCCCTATCTGATCGAGCGTTATGACCTTGGTCGCTCGATTATTTTTAAGCGCAATCCTGCTTACTGGGGCACCGATCTGCCCGCGCGCAAAGGCTCGTTCAACTTTGATCGCATCGTTTATCGCTTTTATAAAGATGATGTCGCCCGCCTTGAAGCCTTCATGGCAGGCGAGTTCGATGTGGTGGTGGAATATCGCGCAAAAAACTGGGCGCGTGCCTACAAAGGCCCCAAGTTCGATAAAGGCGAGCTGATCAAGACCACGCTCAAGCATTCGAATGGTGCTGGCATGCAGGCTTTCGTGATGAATTTGCGCCGGCCGCAGTTTCAGGACCTGCGGGTACGGCGTGCTCTGGCGCTGGCGCTGGATTTTGAGTGGATGAACCGTCAGCTCTTCTACAGTCAGTATGTGCGGATAGATTCTTTCTTCAGCAATTCAGAACTGGCGGCGCGTGGCACGCCATCGGCCGCAGAGCTGGCATTGCTGGAGCCTCTGCGCAAGCAGCTTGATCCCGCCGTGTTCGGTGCAGTGCCTGTACCCCCATCGACCAATCCGCCTGCATCGCTCAGAGCCAATCTCTTGCAGGCGCGTGAACTTTTCAGACAGGCAGGCTGGAATTATCGCGATGGCGCTTTACGCAATGCGCAAGGTGACGTATTCAGTTTCGAGATTCTGGATGATCAGTCGGCGCTCTCGCGCATCATTGCAGTCTATGTGCGCAATCTGGAAAAGCTGGGTATCGAAGTGCGTCAGCGCACCGCTGATTTCGCGTTGGTGCAAAAGCGCATGGAAGAATTTGATTTTGACATGACCAGCCAGCGCTTCCCGGACGTGACCAGTCCGGGCAATGAAATGTTTGACATGCTGGGCAGTAAGGCAGCGGATGAAAAAGGTTCGAGTAATTACTGGGGCCTGAAAGATCCTGTAGTGGATACTCTGGTGACATCCTTAGTCAAAGCGAATTCGCGTGCGCAACTGGTGGCAGCATCGCGGGCACTGGATCGTGTACTGCTGCATAAATATATCGTCGTACCGCACTGGTATTCAGCCACGCATCGTGTGGCTTATCGTAATCGTTTCGGTATACCTGATGTCATGCCCAAGTATTATCAGGCCGACCCGTATGTGATTTCCAGCTGGTGGCAAGTCAGGCCCAGATAAATTCTGTTCAATTCGTTCAAAACCTTATGAATCTCTGGTCCTATATCGCCAAGCGCGTGCTGCTCATGATCCCCACCTTGTTGGGTGTGATTGCGATTACTTTTGCCGTGATCCAGTTCGTGCCCGGCGGGCCGGTGGAGCAGGCATTGATAGAACTGAAAAAAGGTCAGACCGGCGCCGGTGAATCTTCCGGTGGCGGCGCTTCTGAATATCGCGGCAGACAGGGCATTGACAGCGAGCGTGTGGCCGAGATCAAGGCGCTGTATGGTTTTGATAAACCACCCGCCGAGCGTTTCTGGCAAATGCTGAAAGGCTTCGCCAGCTTTGATCTGGGCGAGAGCTTCTATCATCATCAGGACGTATGGGACTTAGTAAAATCCAAATTGCCTGTATCGATTTCCATAGGGCTGTGGACTTTCTTCCTGACCTATTTTATTTCTATTCCCTTAGGGGTCGCCAAGGCTGTGCGCGAAGGCTCGCGCTTCGACAGCCTGACCAGCATGCTGGTGCTGATTGGTTATTCCATTCCCGGTTTTGTGCTGGGCGTGTTTTTACTGGTGGTGTTTGCAGGCAGCAGTTTCGTTCAGTGGTTTCCGCTGCGTGGCCTCACTTCAGATGAGTGGGATACTTTCTCTGCTGCCGGCAAACTGAAAGATTATCTGTGGCACATCACACTACCCATTACCGCTTCGGTTGCCGGTTCATTTGCTGTGATGACTATGCTGACCAAAAATACTTTTCTTGAAGAGATACGCAAACAATATGTCATGACAGCCCGTGCCAAGGGTTTGTCTGAAAATGTGGTGCTTTACAAGCATGTATTCCGTAATGCGCTGATACCGCTGGTGACAGGTTTTCCGGCCGCATTTATCGGTGCTTTTTTCGCCGGCAGTCTGCTGATTGAAACCTTGTTTTCACTGGATGGACTGGGGCTCTTGTCGTATGAATCCGTGGTGCGGCGTGACTATCCGGTAGTGCTGGGCACACTGTATTTGTTTACCTTGATTGGACTGGTCGTCAAACTTCTGGGCGATCTCTGTTATGTGTGGGCTGATCCACGCGTGCAATTTGAAAGTCTGGCGCGATGAAAACAAGCGACCTCAGCACATCTGCCGATACCACAATCACGCCCTCGATTTCACCCGGACGGCGCGTATGGCTGCGCTTCCGGCAAAGCCGGCGTGGCTACTGGAGCCTGATCATTTTCTCGGTGCTGTTTGTCATCAGTATGGGTTCAGAATTGATTTCCAACGACAGACCACTGGTCGCGCATTACAACGGACAGTTCTTGTTCCCCATAGCGAAAAATTATTCCGAGACCGCCTTTGGCGGAGACTTTGATTCGCCGGCTGATTATCTTGATCCTTTCATACGCGATCAATTCAGTAAAAACGGCAACTGGGCCATCTATCCCCTGAATCACTATCGCTATGACACGCTGAACTATTTTGCACCGGCACCCAATCCCGCACCACCGACGCGTGACAACTGGCTAGGGACAGATGATCGTGGCCGCGATGTGTTTGCCCGCTTGCTGTATGGTTTTCGCGTGTCGATTTTGTTTGGTTTTGCACTCACGATCACTGGTGTTTTTCTAGGCGTGCTCACAGGTGCGATACAGGGCTACTTTGCCGGCAGGACGGATTTACTATTTCAACGTTTCATGGAAATCTGGGGCTCGATGCCTGAGCTTTATTTGCTGATTATTTTTGCGTCCATCTTCGAGCCTAGTATTTCTTTACTGCTGCTGCTACTGTCCTTGTTTGGCTGGATGGGCTTGTCTGATTATGTACGCGCTGATTTTCTGCGTAACCGTCATCTCGATTATGTGCAGGCAGCGCGTGCGCTGGGTTTGTCAAACTGGCAGATCATCTGGCGTCATGTATTGCCGAACAGCCTGACACCGGTGGTGACTTTCCTGCCTTTTCGTATGAGCGCAGCCATACTTGCGCTGACCAGTCTGGATTTTCTCGGGCTGGGCGTACCACCTTCCACACCGAGTCTGGGCGAGTTGCTAGCTCAGGGTAAAAATAATCTGGATGCCTGGTGGATTGCGATGTCGACCTTTGCTGTATTGACGATCACGCTGCTATTGCTGACCAACATAGGCGATGCCTTGCGCAACTCTCTCGATGTGCGGAGGAAAGCATGACGCTTCTGCAGGTAAAAAATCTCTCAGTGCGCTTTGGTAGTGCGACTGTGGTGGATGATGTCAGCTTCACTATCCAGCCTGGAGAGAAATTTGCACTGGTCGGTGAGTCGGGCTCGGGCAAGACTGTCAGTGCCTTGTCGCTGATGGGCTTGACGCCCGATGCACGTACCACAGGCAGCATACAGTTTGAAGGACAAGAAATTCTGCAGATGTCAGAGCCGGCCTTGCGCTCCTTGCGTGGCAAAGACATCGCCATGATTTTTCAGGAGCCGATGACGGCGCTCAATCCCCTGTTCACCATAGGGAACCAGATTGCAGAAGTGCTGATGCTGCACGAAGGCCTGAGCGCGCGCGCAGCGGCACTGCGTGCGGTGACATTACTGGATAAAACAGGCATACCGGAACCGGCACGCCGTGCGCTGTCCTATCCGCACCAGTTATCAGGCGGCCAGCGTCAGCGCGCAATGATTGCCATGGCGCTTGCCTGCAAGCCCAGATTATTGATTGCTGACGAACCGACCACGGCGCTTGATGTGACCATACAGGTGCAGATACTTGAGCTGCTGAATCAATTGCAGCGCGAAGAAAAAATGGCCGTGCTGATGATTACGCATGACCTGAATTTAGTGAAAAGCTTTGCAGACCGCGTTGGTGTGATGCAGCACGGTCGTTTGATAGAGACCGCGGATACCCAGACCTTGTTTGATCAGCCGCGTGAAATCTATACCCGCAGTCTGCTGGCCAGTCATGCCAAGCGTATGGTGTCCGAGCCAGTGCTTGATGCTGAGCCCTTGCTGACGGGTTCTCAGGTGCGCTGCAGTTTTTTCATACGGCAGGGTTGGTTCAGTCAGCGTGAATTCGTCGCGGTGGACAGTCTGGATATACAGCTTGCACGTGGTGAAACCCTGGGCATCGTCGGTGAGTCGGGATCCGGCAAATCGACGCTGGGTATGGCGCTCTTGCGTTTGTCCGTGGCGCAGACCACAGGCGAAATCGACTTTAATGGTCATCCCATCAGTCGCATGGACTCCGACAAGCTTCGCCCGGTGCGCGCGCAAATGCAGGTCGTGTTTCAAGATCCTTTTGCATCGCTGTCGCCGCGCCAGACTATAGAACAGATTGTGGGCGAGGGACTGGCCTTGCATCAGCCCTCTTTGTCACAGGCAGAGTTGCGGACGGCCGTCGCTTCGGGACTGAAGGAAGTGGGGCTGTCGCCAGACATGATGCAGCGCTATCCGCATGAGTTTTCCGGCGGCCAGCGACAGCGGATTGCGATTGCGCGTGCGTTGGTATTAAAGCCTGCGCTGATTCTGCTGGATGAGCCCACCTCATCGCTGGATGTGTCGGTGCAATATCAGGTGCTGGAGCTGCTGGCGAATTTACAGAAAAAATATGGGATTGCCTATCTCTTCATCAGTCACGACCTGGCCGTCATACGTGCGATGGCGCACAGAGTGATCGTGATGAAGAATGGCAAAGTGCTTGAGAGCGGGAAGACGGATGAGGTCTTGTCGTCCCCGCAAAACAGTTATACCCAAAAGCTGCTGGCAGCAGCCAACTTTACGCTAGCGGCCTAGCTGCCGTTAGTGATGGAGAT
>CAIQLE010000295.1 GCA_903872555.1 uncultured bacterium | reverse complement strand
TCGATGGCCACACGGCGATCGTGCAGGGCGTGCCGAAACTGGTGGGTGCGCCCGTCATGGCCACCGATTTGCGTGCCTCAGCTTCGCTGGTCATTGCAGGCCTGGCGGCAGAAGGTGAAACCCTGATCGACCGCATCTATCATCTGGACCGTGGTTACGATCGAATGGAAGTCAAATTGTCTGCCGTCGGTGCTGACATACAGAGAGTGAAATAATGAATCAGACGCTGACACTGGCGCTGTCCAAAGGCCGCATCTTTGAAGAGACTCTGCCCCTGCTTGAAGCGGCTGGCATCGTCGTGCTGGAAGATCCTGAAAAATCGCGCAAGCTGATCTTGCCGACCAGTGATCCACAGCTGCGCGTGATCATTGTGCGCGCTTCTGATGTGCCGACTTATGTGCAATATGGCGCCGCAGATTTTGGCGTGGCAGGTAAAGATGTCTTGCTGGAGCATGGCGGCGAAGGCCTGTATCAGCCCGTCGATCTGAATATCGCAAAATGCCGTATGTCGGTTGCGGTGCCGGCCGGTTTTGATTATGCCCATGCGGTGCGTCAGGGCGCCCGTCTGCGAGTGGCAACCAAGTATGTGCAAGTCGCACGCGAACACTTTGCGGCCAAGGGCCTGCATGTGGACATGATCAAGCTGTATGGCTCTATGGAGCTGGGCCCATTGGTCGGCCTGTCCGATGCAATTGTGGATCTGGTCTCGACCGGCAGCACGCTGCGCGCCAATCATCTGGTTGAAGTCGAGCACATCATGGACATCTCTTCACGGCTGGTCGTGAACCGTGCTGCCTTAAAGCTCAAGCGCGAAAAATTACAGCCCATCATTGATGCATTCGAAAGCGCATCGCAGCGCGGTAACGGATCTTAAAATTCATGACAGTCACGACTCTCACTCTGCGTCAGCTCGACACGGCCGATACCGATTTTCAGGCCAAGTTAATGGCAGTGCTCGCTTTCGAGGCATCGGAAGACGAGGCGATTGACCGTGCCGCCGCCGGCATCATTGCCGATGTAAAGCAACGCGGTGATGCGGCCGTTCTGGAATACACGCAGAAATTTGACCGCCTCTCGGCGACGCATATGTCAGCGCTGGAAATCCCGCGTGCTGAAATGCAGGCAGCGCTGAACAGCTTGCCAGCCGCGCGCCGCGATGCCCTGCAACAGGCTGCCGAACGTGTGCGTGTGTATCACGAGCGCCAGAAAAAAGAATGCGGTTCCGAGGGCTTCAGCTTTACCGAAGCCGATGGCACGGTGCTGGGTCAGAAAGTCACGGCGCTGGATAAAGTCGGCATCTATGTCCCCGGCGGCAAGGCAGCCTATCCCTCATCGGTGCTGATGAATGCCATACCGGCGAAAGTGGCCGGCGTGGGCGAAATCATTATGGTGGTGCCGACACCGGATGGCGTAAAAAATCCTCTGGTGCTGGCAGCGGCAGAAATTGCCGGTGTTGACCGTGTCTTCACCATCGGCGGTGCGCAGGCGGTGGCAGCTCTGGCGCATGGCACGGCCACCATTCCGCAAGTCGATAAAATCGTCGGTCCCGGCAATGCCTATGTGGCGGCTGCCAAGCGCCGCGTGTTTGGCATCGTCGGCATCGACATGATTGCCGGACCGTCTGAAATTCTGGTGCTGGCTGATGGCACGACCGATCCGGACTGGGTGGCCATGGATCTGTTTTCTCAGGCTGAGCATGATGAACTGGCGCAGTCGATTCTGGTCTGCCCGGATGCCACTTATCTGGCGCGGGTTCAGGCAAGTGTGAATAAACTCATCGCTGATATGCCGCGCAAGGACGTGATTCGCACCTCGCTGACCCAGCGCGGTGCCATGATCAAAGTGCGCGACATGGATGAAGCCTGCGAGATCGCCAATCTGATCGCTGCCGAGCATCTGGAAATTTCAGCAGCCAATCCGACGCTCTGGGCTGACAAGATACGTCACGCAGGCGCTATGTTCCTTGGTCGCTTTTCATCAGAGTCGCTGGGTGATTACTGCGCCGGCCCGAATCATGTGCTGCCGACCTCACGTACGGCGCGATTTTCTTCACCTCTGGGTGTGTACGATTTTCAGAAGCGCTCATCCATTATTCATGTGAGTGAAGCGGGCGCACAGACGCTGGGTAAGATCGCGGCTGAACTCGCCTACGGCGAAGGCCTGCAGGCGCATGCGCGCTCGGCCGACTGCGATTGAAATGAGCCGCTGATGTCTGTCACTGAAAATATTATCCGCGCCGATGTGCGCGCCCTGTCTGCGTATCACGTGCAGGATGCATCCGGGCTGGTCAAGCTCGATGCGATGGAAAATCCCTACACGCTGTCACCTGAATTGCAGCGACAGTTAGGTGAGCGATTAGGTGCGATTGCCCTCAATCGCTATCCTGTGCCCAGCTATGCTGCGCTGAAAGCCGCCATACGCAAGAAACTCGGTGTGCCTGCCGGCTTTGATGTCATCCTCGGGAATGGCTCGGACGAATTAATTTCCATCGTTTCTGTGGCCTGCGCCAAACCCGGCGCGAAGGTGCTAGCACCTGTGCCCGGTTTTGTGATGTATGCGATGTCGGCGCAATTGGCGGGTCTGGAATTTGTGGGTGTGCCATTGCAGGCTGACCTGACACTGGATTTGCCGGCGATGCTGGATGCAGTGCGCAAGCACAGGCCGGCTGTGACTTATCTGGCCTATCCGAATAACCCTACAGGGAATTTATTCGATCTCGACGCCATGCTGGCCATTATTCATGAGGTGGGTGACACCGGCATCGTGATCGTCGATGAGGCCTATCAGCCGTTTGCCGGCACCAGTTTCATGCCGCGCCTGCCTGAATTTCCGAATGTGATCGTGATGCGCACAGTCTCTAAGCTGGGACTGGCAGGCATACGTCTGGGCTATATGTCGGCTGCGCCTGAGTTGCTGGCCGAGTTCGATAAAGTAAGGCCGCCCTACAACATCAATGTACTGAGCGAGGCGACGGCTGAATTCCTGCTGGAGCACAGCGAGATCCTCGATACGCAGGCAGCGCATATCTGCAGCGAGCGCAGCCAGCTTGCCGCATCCATGAAAGCCATAGCGGGTGTGGAAGTCTTCCCGTCTTCGGCCAATTTCATCCTGATTCGTATCACTCAGCCCGGCATCAGCGGTACGCAAGTTTTCGAGCGTCTGCTGACACACAAGGTATTGGTGAAAAATGTCGGTAAAATGCATGCACTGCTGGAGAATTGCCTGCGAATTACCGTCAGCACTCCTGCAGAAAACGCGCTCTTTCTGGCGGCGCTGCAGTCCAGCCTGAATCCCTGACCGCCTATACATCATGTCCATGCAACGCAAAGCAGAAGTCGTCCGCGACACTAACGAGACCCAGATCCGGGTCGCGATCAATATCGATGGCACCGGCCAGCAAAAGCTGGATACCGGTGTGCCCTTCCTTGACCACATGCTGGATCAGATCGCCCGTCACGGGCTGATTGATCTGGACATCTCGGCCAAGGGCGATCTGCATATTGATGGCCACCACACGGTAGAAGACGTCGGCATCACCCTCGGTCAGGCCTTTGCCAAAGCCATGGGCGATAAAAAAGGCATACGCCGCTACGGCCATGCCTATGTCCCACTGGACGAGGCGCTGTCACGCGTTGTGATTGATTTTTCTGGCCGTCCCGGCCTGGAGTTTCACGTTCCTTTCAAGCGCTCCATGATTGGCCAGTTTGATGTGGACCTGACCCATGAATTTTTCCAGGGCTTCGTCAACCATGCGCTGGCGACGGTGCACATTGATAATCTGCGCGGCGAAAATGCGCATCATCAGTGCGAAACTGTTTTCAAGGCCTTTGGCCGCGCACTGCGCATGGCCAGTGAACTTGATGCGCGTGCGGCAGGCACGATTCCTTCGACCAAAGGCAGCCTTTGACTGAGGGCAGGCGGGTCGCTTTTCTACGGGCCTGCGCGCAGACACAACATCCATGAACAAGATCGTCGTAGTTGATTACGGTATGGGCAATCTGCGCTCAGTTGCGCAGGCCCTGATGCATGTCGCGCCCGAAGCCGAGGTGGTGATTTCCGGTGAGCCGGATGCCATACGTGCGGCTGATCGCGTGGTCTTGCCGGGTCAGGGCGCGATGCCTGATTGCATGCGCTCGCTGCGCGAGTCAGGTGTGCAAGAAGCCTTGCTGGAAGCTGCGCGCAACAAACCCTTGTTTGGTGTCTGTGTCGGTGAACAAATGCTGTTTGACTGGAGCGAAGAAGGCGACGCTCATTGTCTGTCACTGATGCCGGGCAAGGTGCTGCGTTTCCGTCTGGATGATCAGTTGCAGCCCGATGGTTCACGCTTTAAGGTGCCGCAAATGGGCTGGAACCGCGTACATCAGACTCAGGCCCATCCTATGTGGGAGGGTGTTGCAGAGGGCAGTTATTTTTATTTCGTGCACAGCTACTATGCCGTGCCTGAGAATCCCGCACACTTGCTGGCTGAAACTGCGTATGGCGCGCCGTTTTGTTGTGCTGCGGGACGGGATAATATTTTTGCTACGCAATTCCACCCAGAAAAAAGCGCAACGGCCGGTTTGCAGCTCTACAAAAATTTTGTACAGTGGAAGCCTTAATGCCTGCCGCCGTATACCATCTCTTAACTTAATTACTCACAACGCTCCGTAGCTATGCTGCTCATACCCGCTATTGATCTCAAGGACGGCCACTGTGTGCGCCTCAAGCAAGGTGACATGGATCAGGTCACGGTGTTTTCTGAAGACCCGGGCCAGATGGCAAGACACTGGCTGGAGCAGGGCGCGCGACGCCTGCATCTGGTGGACCTGAACGGCGCCTTTGCTGGCAAGCCCAAGAATGAGCCGGCGATTAAATCCATCATCGCTGCCGTACGCGACTATGCCGAAGAACATGGCATAGAGCAGATTCCGGTACAGCTGGGCGGCGGTATTCGTGATCTCGACACCATAGAACGCTATCTGGATGACGGCCTGAGCTACATCATCATTGGCACGGCAGCTGTCAAAAGCCCGGGCTTTTTGCATGATGCCTGCAGCGCATTTCCGGGGCAGATCATCGTCGGACTGGATGCGAAAGATGGCAAGGTCGCCACCGATGGCTGGAGCAAGCTGTCAGGGCATGAAGTCATCGATCTGGCCAAAAAATTCGAAGACTATGGTTGCGAAGCCATTGTCTATACCGACATCGGCCGCGACGGCATGATGAAGGGCGTGAACATCGAAGCCACTGTCAAGCTGGCGCAGAGTATGACGATTCCTGTCATCGCCTCGGGCGGCGTGCACGATATCAAAGACGTTGAAGCCCTGTGCGCCGTCGAAGACGAAGGCATACAAGGTGTGATTTGCGGCCGTTCCATTTACGAAGGCACGCTCAACCTGCTACAGGCACAGGAGCGCGCCGATCAGCTCAGCGGTGAGCTCGACGAAGACTGACATGAGCCTTGCCAAACGCATCATTCCCTGTCTGGATGTGACCGCCGGAAGGGTGGTCAAGGGAGTCAATTTTCTCGAATTGCGCGACGCGGGTGATCCGGTAGAAATCGCGCGTCGTTATGACGAGCAGGGTGCCGATGAACTCACCTTTCTGGATATCACCGCCTCATCGGATGATCGCGATCTGATTCTTCACATCATAGAAGCGGTCGCCTCGCAGGTGTTCATTCCGCTCACCGTCGGTGGTGGCGTGCGCGTAGTGGATGATGTGCGCCGTTTGCTTAATGCAGGTGCCGACAAGATCAGCATCAACACCTCCGC
>CAIQLE010000294.1 GCA_903872555.1 uncultured bacterium | reverse complement strand
TTCAAGAACTTCAGATTAGCTCTGCGAATTTGCCGCCCGATATTTCGGGCGTTTTTTTTGCCCGTTTATGTCATTTCAGAATAATGGCAGTGATTCTTTCGAAACTCATTCACATCTTTTCTTTCTCTTGCAAGATGCGCTTTTATCCGTAATCAGTGTGCGTAAATTTATGGGGGGAGTATGAGTCAGGGGAATTTAAATTCAGGCAATCTGAATGCGGCGGCAGGATCTGCGACGAGAAATATTTATGTGGGTGGGACTGGCGATGATATTTTTTTTATTCAAAATTCCAATGATCTCATCATAGAAAATCCGAATAGCGGAACGGATACCGTCTTTTCTACAGTGAGTTATCAGCTGGGCGACAATCTTGAAAATCTTGTGCTCTATGGAAGCGACAACATCGATGCGACAGGCAATGCACTCGATAATTATTTAATGGGAACTGAAGGTAATAATCGTTTGATAGGCGGGGAAGGTAATGACATCTTAGATGGTCAGGCCGGTGCCGATATGATGTGGGGCGGGAAGGGTGATGATTTGTATGTGGTCGATAATCCCGCAGATCAGGTGTGTGAAAATCCCGGAGAAGGTACAGACTCCGTGCTGTCCTATGTGTCGTATCAGTTGAGAGCGAATGTGGAAAATCTGGTGCTGCTAGGCCAGGATAATCTGAATGCACAGGGTAATGAACTTGCCAATGTCATCATGGGTAATGAGGGCAACAACAGGCTCGATGGTGGTGTGGGTGCAGATTATCTGGCGGGAGGTGCTGGCAATGATATTTATGTCGTCGATAATTCCGGTGACAAAGTAATAGAGCTGCCGGATCAGGGCAACGACAGCGTAGAAAGTAGCGTCTCTTATAAGCTGACTGAGAATGTAGAAAATCTTCAGTTGTTGGGATCGGCAAAGACAGGTGAGGGCAATGCGCTGGACAATAAGTTATTCGGCAATGCAAGTAACAATCGCCTTTATGGTTATGCCGGCAGTGATTTGTTGATCGGTGGCGGTGGCAACGATGCCATGGATGGTGGTCAGGGCGATGATGAGATATATGCCGGCAATGGCAATGCATGGGTAGCGGGTGGCGAAGGCAATGACATCTTGCATGCGGGTGCTGGCCGCAATGTGTTTGCTTTTAATCGTGGTGATGGTCAGGATCTGATTCTTGATAGCCGTCTTGGAAAGAATGCAGTTTCATTCGGTGGCGGCATACATATGGAAGACCTGAGTCTGTCACGATCAGGCAGTGATCTGCTCTTGTCTCTGGGTGGGGGTGATTCAATTCGACTGAAAGATTTTTATGACCCGGCCAATCGCAATCAAAAGGGTCTGGAAACTTTACAATTCATCTCTGATGCGGGAGCAGGTAGTCATACGGGATGTGCATCGCCTGACCGACCTGTTGTCAGTCAGATTGATTTTGATGAAGTACTTTCTGAATTCGACAGGGCATGCAGGAAAGGCGATGCCAAGAATCCCTGGACGCTCATGAAAAATCGTCTGGATGTGCATTTGATCAGAAACAGCGATGGCGTACTGGGTGGAGAAATGAGTCTGAATTATGCGGCTTCACACACACTGACAACCACACTGCAGACGGCAGCTGTGGGTGCTACGGAAAGCACCAATAAGCATACGGCCGATAAAATATGATGAGAACTTCCATCATCCTTTGTGCCTGTTGTTGTGATCAACATCACGAACATCGCGACTCTCATGCATCGTGCTATCGATGTCCTTACTTATGAATATACCTTTGATACTAAGTTCTGGGCTGTGCACTAAGACAGTACAATGCGCGTAGTGAAGCAGGCCAGACAGTCGCTGGCTATCGTGTCACAGCGATAGCGGGAGGAAGGTCCGGACTCCATAGAGCAGGGTGACGGCTAATGACCGTCCGCCGTGAGGCGCGGAATAGGGCCACAGAGACGAGTCTTTGCAGCGCAAGCTGCAAAGGGTGAAACGCGGTAACCTCCACCTGGAGCAATCTCAAATAGGCACGCATTGAGGCGGCTCGCTGAGCGTGCGGGTAGAGAGCTTGAGCCCCGGAGTAATTCGGGGCCTAGAGGAATGACTGTCACGGAAGCCGAAAGGTGACCGCTACAGAATCCGGCCTATCGGCCTGCTTCACTTTTTTTGTTCCTTGGCTGGGCATACGACAATTATTCAGCCCACGCTTCGTTTCTTTCCCCAGTGCTCAGCGCACAAAACACATGTGTATTACTCAGGTTCTACTTTCAGTAACGAAGCTAAGTCCTTCATTTCTTTCGGTTATTGCGTCTTTAAGCAGCTTCAACTAAGCGAGCTAAGTCCTTCATTTCATTGAAAAAAACCATCATTTCCATCTCTGATATTCCTTGACCGACAATTCCGCTTCCTCTAAAGTGGGCGCAAGTGTGAAAAAGTGTTTTTTTGTGGGGAATGTTTCCATTTTCCTAGCAAAACGACACGGCTTGTGCGGTTCAATTTTTATCATCAGAGGGTGGAAATCAGGTGTATCAGGGAGCGTCAGCGCTAAGTATGGATGCGAAGGGTCGGATGTCAATTCCGGCCCGGCATCGTGACGCCTTGTCCGTGCAATGCGAGGGGCGAGTCACGCTCACCAAGCATCCGCATGGTTGCCTGCTGTTATTTCCTCGCCCGGTGTGGGAAAGCCATCGCGAACAGATCGCCAACTGGCCTATGTCGGCGCGCGCATGGCAGCGAATTTTTCTGGGTAATGCCTGTGATGTGGAAATGGATGGCGCTGGCCGCATCCTGATCGCGCCTGAGCTGCGCTCTGCTGCCACGCTGGCGCGCGATGTGATGCTGCTCGGCATGGGCAGTCACTTTGAAATCTGGGATGCCGCCAAGCTGCAAGAAAGTGAAGCGCAAGCGATCGATGGCGGCATGCCTGACGTATTGAACAATTTTTCCTTCTGACGGCCGCACATGAATCAGCTCGCGGTGCCTGAGTACTCGCACCGAACTGTGTTGCTGGATGAGGCGGTAGACGCGTTAGCTATCACTGAGGCGCGTCGCGATGGCATTTTTATTGATGGCACTTTCGGTCGTGGTGGTCACAGCCGCCTGATTCTGAGCCGCCTGTCTGAGCGTGGACGTCTGCTGGCCTTTGATAAAGACCCGCAGGCTGTGTCTGTCGCTGAGCAACTGGGGCGGGAAGATGAGCGTTTTGCGATTGTTCATCATAGTTTTGCCACGCTCGATACAGCACTTGCGTCGCGTGGTGTTGCAACAGTGGATGGCGTACTGATGGATCTTGGCTTGTCTTCACCGCAAGTCGATGAAGCAGTGCGTGGATTTAGTTTTCGTGCCGACGGGCCGCTGGATATGCGCATGGACACCACGCGCGGTATATCTGCGTCTGAATGGCTGGCGACGGAAACGCAGGAAAACCTGGAGAAAGTGATTCGCGAGTATGGGGAAGAACGGTTTGCTTTTCAGATTGCAAAGGCGATTATTGCTCGCCGGGCTGTCGAGCCCATTGTCAGCACAGGACAATTTGCCGCGCTCGTGGCTGGTGCCGTCAAGACCCGCGAAAAAGGCAAAGACCCGGCCACCCGGACTTTTCAGGCTGTACGGATTTTCAT
>CAIQLE010000293.1 GCA_903872555.1 uncultured bacterium | reverse complement strand
GGCTGCCCGAGGGCGCCAGCTATCAGGCCAGTGAAGCGCAAGCCAAAAAATTTGAGCAATTCGTGATGCAGCAAGAAGGTGTGGAGAGCGTGACCAGTTATGTGGGCACCGGTAGTCCGCGTTTTTACCTGCCACTGGAACAAATTTTCCCGCAGACGAATGTGTCGCAGTTTGTGGTCTTGCCTAAGGATGCCAAGGCACGCGATGCTCTGCGTCTGAAGATTGTCGATATTTTCAAAAAAGATTTTCCTGAAGTGCGCGGCCGCGTAAAACTGCTGCCTAACGGGCCGCCCGTTCCTTATCCTGTGCAGTTCCGCGTGACCGGCACAGAAGTCAAAAAAGTTCGCGAGATTGCTGATCAGGTGAAGGCCATCGTATTGCAGAACCCGAATGCACTGGGAGTGAACGATAACTGGAATGAATCGGTCAAGGTATTGCGGATTGACCTTGATCAGGACAAATTACGAGCACTGGGCATTAATTCACAAACGGTGATGCGTGCGGCGAATACGATTCTGTCAGGTTCAACCATTGGTCAATTCCGCGATGGCGACAAACTGATTGATATCGTGATGCGCCAGCCTGTAGAGGAGAGGGCACGCATTACCGCACTAAATGGCGCAAGTATTCCTACTGCCAATGGTCGTGCCGTTCCCTTGTCTCAGCTGGCAACGCCGCATTTTGTGTGGGAGCCGGGCATGATTTGGCGCTACGGTCGGGAATGGGCCATCACGGTCCAATCCGACGTGGTCGATGGCATACAGGGGCCGACGGTCTCCAGCCAGATCGATCCTCAGCTCGATGCTTTGCGCGCACAGCTGCCAGCCGGGTACAAGATCAGTCTGGCGGGTGCGATTGCGGACAGCGGCAAGGCTCAGGCATCGATTGCCGCCAATGTGCCTCTGGTGATTTTCATCGTGTTCACGCTCCTGATGCTGCAGCTGCATAGCTTTTCACGTTCATTACTGGTGTTCCTGACCGGGCCGCTGGGTGTCGCGGGTGCAGCCCTGGCCTTGCTCATTTTGCAGCGTCCGTTCGGCTTCGTCGCCCAACTGGGTGTGATTGCGCTGTTTGGCATGATTATCCGTAACTCGGTGATCCTGATCGACCAGATTGAGCAAGACATCGAGGCTGGTATTCCCGCCTGGGATGCGATCGTCGGCTCCGCGGTTCGCCGGGCTCGTCCCATCATACTGACGGCTGCCTCAGCGGTGCTGGCCATGATTCCGCTCTCGCGTTCGGTCTTCTGGGGGCCGATGGCGGTGGCTATTATGGGCGGACTGATCGTTGCCACCGTCCTGACGCTGCTGTTCCTGCCCGCGCTGTATGCGGCCTGGTTCCGGGTGAAACGGCCAGCCTAGTAGCGGCTGGCTGTACAGGAAGCGCCAAAAACAGGCGCATATTGCGGTTTTTTCCAGTAAAATCTGGGGTTGGAGTCAAAAGCCACGAAGTGTGGCAACGCAGGGCGACCTCTTTGACGCAGGGTCGCCCTTTTGCATTTATACGAAGCGGGCCTCGTGCCCGTTGTCGCGAGGATGGCGAAATTGGTAGACGCACCAGGTTTAGGTCCTGACGCCAGCAATGGTGTGGGGGTTCGAGTCCCCCTCCTCGCACCACGATATTGATTAATCTTTTTGGACGATTCACATGGCAACTGCAGTCGAAACCCTGGAAAAACTTGAGCGCCGCATCACCCTGACCATACAAGTGGCAGAGGTTAATGAGGAAGTGGAAAAGCGCCTGAAAGTTCGCGCACGCACAGCGAAAGCGCCTGGCTTCCGTCCTGGCAAAGTCCCGATGAAAATGGTCGCTGCCCAGTTCGGCGCGATGCTGGAAAACGAAGTGCTGAACGACAAAGTCGGCCGCGCATTTAGCGAAGCAGCCACGGCTGCGGAACTGCGTGTGGCAGGCTATCCGCGCATCGAACCCAAGGCAGATGCCAAGGTTGATGGCGCCATTGTGTTCTCGGCGACTTTCGAAGTGTATCCAGAAGTCAAAATCGGTGATCTGTCTGCGGTAGAGATAGAGAAAAGCAGCTCGGATGTGACCGATGCTGAGATCGATAAAACCATCGATATTCTGCGTAAGCAGCGCGTGCACTATCACACCAAGGGCGTACACGATGCGCACGGTGATGGTGGCCCGGTGCAGACAGCGCAAAATGGTGATCGCGTAACGCTAGACTTCGTGGGCAAGATTGACGGCGTTGAATTCGCCGGCGGCAAGGCGGATGATTTCCCCTTCGTGCTGGGTGAAGGTCGCATGATGCCTGAGTTCGAACAGGCAACCATCGGTCTCAAGGTCGGCGAGTCCAAGACTTTCCCGCTGAATTTCCCTGCGGATTATCACGGCAAAGATGTGGCCGGCAAGACCGCTGAATTCACCATCACCCTGAAGAAAATCGAATGGGCGCACCTGCCTGAGGTTGATGCCGAATTCGCCAAGAGCCTGGGCGTGCCGGATGGCGATATGCAGAAAATGCGCGCGGATATCCGCGGCAATCTGGAGCGTGAAGTTGGCAATCGTGTTAAAGCCCGTACCAAGACCAGTGTGATGGATGCACTGATCAAAGTTGCTGAGCTGGACGTGCCCAAGTCGCTGCTGGAACAGGACGCAGAGCGTCTGGCCGACATGACTCGTCAGGACATGCGTCAGCGTGGCATCGATGTCAAAGACATGCCTTTCCCGGCTGACTTGTTCACAGCGCAGGCTGACCGTCGCGTTCGTCTGGGTCTGATCTTGTCCGAAATCGTGAAGGTCAACGGATTACAGGCCAATGCCGAACAGATCAAAGCTTATGTTGATGACTTTGCCAAGTCCTATGAAGACCCGCAGCAGGTTGTTAAATACTATTTCAGCGACCGCAATCGTCTGGCGGAAGTCGAGGCACTGGTACTGGAAGAAAACGTCGTCAACTTTGTGCTGTCCAAGGCCAAAGTGAAGCAGAACTCAGTGTCCTTTGATGAACTGATGGGCAACGACGCGCAGGGCTGATCAGTTTGATCGACAGCTTCAACATGCCGGCGTGATGAAGGCCGCAAGTTTGGTTACACTACCGCTTGCGGCTGATTTTTTTTGAACAGCCTGCATCACTGATTTGATTACTCACACGGGAATGACCATGACTGACAGCATCTACCGAAAATCCGCACTTGATACCGACATGCTGGGCATGGTGCCTATGGTGGTTGAGCAGAGCGGTCGTGGCGAACGCGCTTACGATATTTATTCCCGTCTGCTTAAAGAGCGGGTGATTTTTCTGGTAGGTCCGGTGAATGACCAGTCTGCCAACCTGGTGGTGGCACAGCTGCTGTTCCTGGAAAGCGAGAATCCGGAAAAAGATATTTCGCTCTACATTAACTCACCGGGCGGCTCGGTTTCGGCTGGTATGGCTATTTTCGATACCATGCAGTTCATCAAGCCGGATGTCTCGACTCTGTGTACCGGTCTGGCCGCATCGATGGGCGCCTTCCTGCTGGCTGCCGGTGCGAAAGAAAAGCGCTTCTCGCTGCCCAACTCACGCATCATGATTCACCAGCCTTTGGGCGGTGCTCAGGGTCAGGCAGCTGACATCGAAATTCAGGCACGCGAGATTCTGTATCTGCGCGAGCGTCTGAACCAGATTCTGGCTGACAATACCGGACGCAGCATGGAGCAGATCAGCCGCGACACGGACCGTGATAATTTCATGTCGGCCGAGCAGGCAGTGGAATACGGCATGATCGACAATGTGCTGACCCACCGGAGTTGATGTCTTAGCTTTATT
>CAIQLE010000292.1 GCA_903872555.1 uncultured bacterium | reverse complement strand
GCTGGTCGATGCCCCTGAAAAACCAGATCAGCCCGTCAGTCCTAACCGTCCGCGCATCATGGCGATTGCGATTTTTCTAGGGCTGTTTCTCGGTCTCTTGACCGCCTTCCTGCGCCGCTCATTGCAGACGGGCATATAAGATCCTGAGGTCATAGAAAGACAGTTTGGTTTGCCTGTCTATGCCAGCATCCCTCATAGCGATATGCAGCAGACACTGGTGACGAATAGTCGTGATCCTACGCGTTTACCCCTGCTTTCCCGTATCGCCAGTATGGATGTGGCGGTTGAGGGATTACGCAGTTTTCGAACTGCACTGCAGTTTTGTATGAGTCATGCAGAGAATAAAGTGGTGCTGATCACCGGACCTACCGTCGGCATGGGTAAGTCCTTTGTGTCCGCGAATCTTGCCGCTATTCTGGCTTCCAGCGGGCGCAAGGTTTTGCTGATCGATGGTGACTTAAGAGATGGGCAGTTGCATCGCTACTTTCACGGACAGCGTGCAGGTGGTCTGTCGGATATTCTGACAGGAACACCTGCTGCCAATTGCCTGCGTACCAGTGTGCTTGAAAATCTTGATTTTATTTCTACCGGCTGCTTGCCACCCAATCCTTCTGAATTACTCTCAAAGCCACTCATGAAGTCGGTGCTGGCAGAACTGAGTCCGAATTACGATATGGTCATCATTGATGCCGCACCCTTACTGGCCGTAGCGGACAGTCTCATCCTAGGAGCCTATGCGAGCGCTATTTTTCTGACCACTCGCTCTGGACTGACGCGCCCGGGAGAAATTGCCGAATCCATTAAACGACTGGCCAGAGCCGGTATGTCGGCCAAGGGCGTGCTGTTTAATGATATGAGCCTGCGTGCCGGCCGTTATGGTGATCGTCATCATTATGTCTATGGCTATGGCACGCTGAGGCAACTGGGCTATGCCTCTGATGTACAGCGGACTATTACAAATGAAGCTTGAATGCGCAACGCATGACTAGTCTCTCGCGCACTCAGCATGCTGCAGCAGAAGCCCGCAGTGAAAATTTTCCGGGGAGTGAGCCAGTCTCGAAAACTGGCAAAAATGACCTTGGTCTGGCATCTGAATTTCATCGCTGGCCCTTGCCAGGCTATATATGGCAAGCACTGGAGCGGCGCTATCAGAGTATTTTTTGTACTGAACCTCATTTGCGTATCCATGGCAGTCTGGATACACACACTGAAGCCTGGGTCTCGCGCCAGGACGGACAGATTGTTGCCTTGATCCTTTTTGTCCGGCACGGCCGTATCGCTAAGCTGATCAATGAAGTCATCACACTCAGTCAAAGTAATATCGATGCCTTTGCGCATGCATTGTTTCAGCATTATCCGAAACTGACAGCGATCACGATGAATGGAATTGACTTAGTCGAGCCGAGGTCAGCACGCCATATCCTGCTGCGGCAGGAATTTTCAGAGGATTACATACTGACATTGCCAGACACATTTGAATTGTGGATGGCAGGCATATCTTCCAGAACTCGTGAAAAGCTTAGAAATTATCGACGAAAAATTGAAAAAAAATACCCTGATATTCATTTTTACAGCATGACAGGTGCTGACATTTCAGAATTAAAAATACGCGATGTGATTCAAATGAACCGGCATCGTATGCAGATCAAAGGCCGCCAGTATGGCATGAGCGAAGAAGATGAAAACAATCTCATTGTACTGATGCGGGAGCGAGGTCAGTTGTCAGTGATTGAAATTGAAGGCGAGGTTTGTGCCGGCTTGCTGTGCACTTTAG
>CAIQLE010000291.1 GCA_903872555.1 uncultured bacterium | reverse complement strand
CAATACGGTCAAACTGTGCCAGACCTTTGCGCGCATACCGGTGCAGATGTTCCAGCTGGTGCGCAAAGACCGGATCATCGGGATTGAAACCGCCGCTCTCAAAGATAAAGCGTGAAATGCCATTCATTGCAGCACCCACCAAATGGGCAGTGTGTTGTTTGGCCAGTTGGGCCGCGACGCGCAAACGTGTGGCCGAGGGACGTGACTGATCGACATGGACCAATACGGTTTTGTAATTCATTCGATATCCTTCATGTTTATAACTGTGTCCGATAAGATGTGTATGACTTCATGTGGCAGTCACCATGAAGGGAAATAATGCAGCTAACTATTCGACTCAAATATGGAAGCAATATTTCACCAGCCCCTTTACTGCAAGCCTAAAACCGGCAAGTGTCTGAGTCCATAGGTAAAGCCGCGGTACAAGGACAATGTTTTTAGTGAATTTGACTCAGATCAAGCGCAGCCTGACCTTATGAGCATTCGCAACCTTGAACATCTGTTTGCGCCCAAATCAGTGGTCCTGATCGGCGCCAGTGATCGTCCCCATAGTGTAGGTGCGACGGTGCTCAGTAACCTGCTGGCCGGACGCACGGAAGCCCAGATCCATGACAGCCTGATGCTGGTCAATCCCAGGCATAAGACTTTGATGGGCTTGCCTGTGCATAGGGACGTGGCGAGCCTGCCAGCGATTCCTGAACTGGCGGTGATTGCCACTCCGGCCGCCACCGTTCCTGCCCTGATTACGCAACTGGTGGCCAGGGGCACGCGTGCCGCCATTGTGCTGACCGCAGGCATGGATGGGGACCATGGTGACGGCCGCACCCACCGGCAGGCCATGCTGGATGCAGCCCGCCCCGCACTGTTTCGCATACTCGGCCCGAATTGCGTCGGCCTGCTGGCACCCTATGCGCATCTCAACGCCAGCTTTGCCCATACCTCAGCACTGCCCGGCAAGCTGGCCTTTGTATCGCAGTCGGGTGCGCTGGTGACCGCCGTGCTGGACTGGGCGCGCTCACGTGGCATAGGGTTTTCGCATTTTGTGTCGCTCGGTGATGCGACGGATATTGATTTTGGTGACATGCTGGATTATCTGGCGACCGATCCGCATACACAGGCCATCCTGCTTTACATAGAAGATATACGTTCAGCCCGCAAATTTATGTCTGCCGCACGCGCTGCCGGACGCAATAAACCGGTACTGGTGCTGAAAGCAGGTCGTGCGCCTGAAGGGGCGCGTGCGGCAGCATCACATACCGGTGCACTGGCAGGCATGGATGCGGTGTATGACGCTGCCATACGCCGTGCAGGCATGTTGCGCGTACTGACGACCGAGGCTTTGTTTGAAGCTGTGGAAACCCTGTCGCGCAGCCAGCCTTTAGTGAATGAAGAACTGATCATACTGACCAATGGTGGTGGCCCGGGTGTGATGGCCACCGATGCGCTCATGCTTTCCGGCGGTCGTCTGGCGACACTGTCTTCAGCAACGATGGAGGCACTCAATCAGGTGTTGCCAGCGAACTGGTCACGCGGCAACCCAGTCGACATCATCGGTGATGCGCCGGTGGAGCGCTATCAGCAGGCACTGGCCTTATTGCTGAAACAGCAGCCTGACAATCCTATTCTGTTCATTCATTCGCCTACCGCTATCGTGCCCAGTGCCGAGATTGCGCGTGCATTGGCACCGACTCTGCAGCAATCGCATCATCATGTACTTTCCAGCTGGCTCGGTACGGCTGCAGTAGCAGAAGCGCGGCAAATATTTTCTGATGTCGGTCTGCCGCATTTCGGCACGCCCGAAGACGCGGTACAGGCTTTTATTCAAAGCGTTGAATACCGCCGTAATCAGCAATTGCTGGTGCAGGTGCCTGCAGCCGGTTCACAGCACGACCCGATTGATTTACCTGCAGCACGCGCCATCATCGACAAAGCACTGGCTGAGGGACGCAGCATGCTGAGCGAGCCGGAAGCCAAGGCCTTGCTGGATGCCTGTCACATACCTGTGGTGGATACGCGCATCGCAGCCTCGCCTCAGGAGGCCGCTGAGCTGGCAGTGAAGATAGGCTTCCCTGTAGCCGTCAAAATACTGTCGCCCGATATTACGCACAAGACTGAGGTCGGTGGCGTGACGCTCGATCTGGAATCGCCTGCGGCCGTGGAAGCAGCAGCACAGGCCATGCAGCAACGATTAAAAGATTTGCGTCCTCAAGCGCGCATGAATGGTTTTTCTGTACAGGCCATGGCGCGTCGGCCTGATGCGCATGAACTGATTGTCGGCATCAGTACCGACCCCATCTTCGGCCCTGTGATTTTATTTGGACAAGGCGGTGTAGCCGTCGAGGTATTGCATGATCATGCGATCGCTTTGCCGCCACTGAATCAGGTGCTGGCGCACGACACCATACAGCGTACCCGCGTAGCAGCGCTGCTGGCAGGTTACCGCAATCGCCCGTCCGCAGATATCGATGCAGTCGCGCGCGTACTGATACAGGTAGCGCATCTTGCGGCTGAATTGCCGGAGGTGGCTGAACTCGATATCAACCCCGTGCTAGCGGATGAGCATGGCGTGATTGCACTCGATGCACGTGTGCTGCTTAAGCCGCAGAGCCCGAAGTTACGTCATCCGCATGACAGGCTGGCCATACGGCCTTATCCGCAGGAACTCGAAGAGCACATAGGCTGGATGAAAGATCATTTACTGATCCGGCCTATACGTCCTGAAGACAGTGAAGCGCATCTGAAATTTTTTCATGCACTCGATGCGACGGATGTACGCATGCGTGCCTTCATCCATATGCGCGATCTGCAGCCATCACAGCTCGCACGCCTGACGCAAATTGATTATGACCGTGAGATGGCCTTCATTGCCGTGCGCAGGCTGGATGATGGCAGTGATGAAACACTGGGCGTGGTGCGCGGCGTAGCTGATCCGGACAACGAGCAGGCCGAGTTCGCCATCATTATCCGTTCAGATATGAAAGGCCTGGGTCTGGGCCATCTCCTGATGAATAAGCTGATTGCCTATTTTCGTCAGCGCGGCACGCGCAGGATTGTAGGCGAAGCTTTAAGTGACAATCGCGCCATGATGGAACTGACACGCGGTCTGGGATTTGAAGTTCACAGCAATATCGGGCAGGGTACGGTGGAACTGAAACTTTCACTTGTGCAGACACCTTAGTTTTTTTGACATCATTTTTCACTGTCCGGTCAATTTTGACTTAGGTCAAGGTAATTGACGCAGGGCATCCGTAGACTCCAAAGCGCCTGAAAAGCTCATTCTCAATGAGCGATCACGAGTGTCTTTCAAAACAAGCTCACCGGTCGATGGCAAGTGCATAAGACGACCCACAGTGTTTTTGACTGTGTGAGCAAAAGGAGCGAGGGAAATGACGGTTTGTACGACACCAGTCCATCAACTGCAGCATGTTGAGTTTGATGCGGGCCTGATCAGCAGGCTGTCGCAGTCAGGACCACGCTACACTTCCTATCCCACGGCGGACCGGTTTTCTGACCGCTTCGCTTACCGTGATTACCTGCAAGCCGTGACACATGCGCATTCACGTGGCGGCCGCCAACCCTTATCGCTGTACCTGCACATTCCTTTCTGCGACACCGTCTGCTATTACTGCGGCTGCAATAAAATCGTCACCAAGAATCGTGAAAAGGCAGTCACCTATCTGGGCTATCTGAAGCGCGAAATTGAGATGCAGGGGAAATTATTCGCCGGTTTCAATCATGTAGAACAGCTGCACTTTGGCGGTGGTACACCGACCTATCTGTCCGATGCGCAAATGGACGATCTGATGCAGCATATCCATCGCTGGTTCGATCTGGCCGACGATGAAAAAGGTGAGTATTCCATCGAAGTTGATCCGCGCAGCGTGACGGCAGAACGTAT
>CAIQLE010000290.1 GCA_903872555.1 uncultured bacterium | reverse complement strand
TTGTGTCAGCGTGATTGCCGCCAGCATGGCATTTAACAGTCGCGCACTGATGCGGCCATGCACCAGAGGATCGGCCTGGTAGGCATCGACCACTGCTGCATCATGCGACAGATAGACTGTCTTCAATCCGTTTGATACTCCCAAGCCCGGCGCAAGTGCGCTCAGTAAGCGGAGCAATAATTTTTCTGCGGCGTTCATCGCAAGGGCCAGCGCGGGTGAGGACAGTATGAGCCCGCTCAGAGGACGGCGCTGCTCGATCGCAAAGCGTGCTGCAAACAAGCCGCCCATACTGTGTCCCAATAGCAGGGGAGGTTTTGCAATAGATGCTGAAGCGAGGCCGGTTTGCGCCTGCATCCAGTCATCGATAAGACATTCAGCATCTTCCAGTAGAGTGGTCTCGGCAGGCACATCACCGCGCCTACCCTCTGAGCGTCCATGACCACGGTGATCATAGCTGCGAACGGCATAGCCACGATCAGTAAAAAATTGCGCGACATGGGCATGACGGCCGCAGTGCTCACCCAGTCCATGCATGAGAACGATATTTGCCACCGGCGCCTGATCTGGCCAATAGTCTTTGATGTAAAGGCGGGTGCCATCGGACATGCTCAGCCAGGATTCAACAGCTTTCACCATCAGACGCCCCACATCACAAATTGATGTTCCTGATGTGCTGCACGCAGCATTTCCAGCAAAGGAAAGGCGCGTGTGCCAAAGCTGATGCCATTGCCACTGAGTTCATCGGTCTCGTCGTTGTCGCCTTCGTGATCTTCAGTATGGCTGTGCGCTGCCTGCATTTGTTTACGCTTCACAATTTCTGCTTCTATGCGCTGTATGGCTTCACCTGTTTCTTCGGCCGTGATCACACCTCGTTTGACGTCTTTGCCCAGTAAGTCGAGTATGGGCTTGGCATGGGTTTCATACATCAGCACTTCGGCAGCTGATTTGGAGGTAAAGGTGATTAACATGATGAACTCTCGTTAACTTGTTGATGTGTCAACCATAGCACGCAACAAGGCGCGCGGCAGCACTTTCAGCAATGCTTTCATAGGGTATTCGATTCATTCAGTACGGGCGCAGTTCGGTGCTTGCCTGCGATGAACATGAGCAGCGCAAAGAGTTGCAGCAGCAAATAACAGGCGAATGCCATGCGCATGGCGGCAGAAGCATCCCAGCCCAGACTGGAAAAAATATCGATCAGCAGGCCTATCCCCCATTGCACCGAGAAAGCACCGATAAACAGCATCAGATTGAAGGCGCTATTCGCACGTCCTGCTTGTGCCGGCGGAAAAGCCAGGCTGACATGGGTCTGAGCCAGCGTGGTCACCGTAATGACCAGAGCAAATGCAATCCACAAGGTCCAGCTCCATGCATAAGGCAAAAGCAGCATCGCCAGTTGCACCAGCATGGATGCGGCAAGTCCTGCGGTGACGACGCCCAGTACCGAATAACCGCTGCGCTGGCCATAGGCTATATAACGCGGCGCCCACCATGAGACCACCATATACGCCAGCATTAGGCTAAAGTTGAATGCAAACAGCACTTGCGAAGTTTGATCTACC
>CAIQLE010000289.1 GCA_903872555.1 uncultured bacterium | reverse complement strand
GGAAACCTATACCTTTGGTGAATTCCATTTTGATCTGGCCAGACGTTTGCTGACCAAGAATGCTCAGGCGGTCGCACTGACCAGTGGCGAATTCTCTGTTCTGAAAGTACTGGCACGGCACGCACGACAACCTCTGTCACGTGAAAAGCTCATGGAGCTGGCGCGTGGACGGGAATACGAAGTCTATGACCGCAGCCTGGATGTTCAGATTTCACGCCTGCGCAAATTAATAGAACCCGACCACACCAATCCACGCTACATACAGACCGTCTGGGGCGTGGGCTATGTCTTTATTCCGGATGACTCCCATCACTGATAGCGTCGCTGCACAGCGACTGAACTGGCTCAGGAGCGGCTTATTCTGGCGTACGTTTTTTCTGCTCGCCTTCCTGATCGCAGCCAGCATGATCACCTGGGTAACCAGCTTCCGCATGGTTGAGCGCACACCACGTGGCGAACAGATTGCAGCGCAAGTGGTTTCTATCGTCACCATCACGCGTGCAGCCTTGTTGCACTCGGCTCCTGAACTGCGAAGGGAATTATTATTCGATCTCGCAACGACGCAGGGTATACGGGTGTATCCGCGTGAGACGAATGATGTTGTCTATGCCATACCCGAAAATCCACTGATACGGCTGGTGGAAGACAATGTCCGCAAAAAATTAGGCAGCGATACCCGCTTTGCAGGCTACGTGAATAATATCCGCGGCTTCTGGGTCAGCTTCACCATCGAAGATGATGATTACTGGCTGATGATGGAGCGTGAACGCGTAGAGCGAGCGTCCGGCATACAGTGGATCAGCTGGGGCACCATCACACTCCTGCTCTCACTGCTAGGCGCTGTCTTCATCAGTCGCCTGATCAATCAGCCACTGGCCATGCTGTCGACTGCAGCGCGAGCTGTTGCAGGCGGGCAGTCCCCGGCGCCCCTGCCTGAAACCGGACCCGCAGAAATTCGTGAAGCAAATCAGAGCTTTAATCATATGGTGCATGATCTGCAGCAGGTGGAATCCGATCGTGCTGTCATCCTTGCAGGCATATCTCATGACTTACGAACACCGATAGCACGCATGCTACTGGAAGTGGAAATGGCCAGCCTGAACGATGAAGCGCGTCGCGGCATGCAATCCGATCTGGCGCAGATGGAATCCATCATTGCGCAATTTCTTGACTATGCACGCCCAACGGCTACAGAAAACTACGCCACACTGGATCTGACCGGGCTATTGAAAAAAATCGTCCATGAAGCCAGCCGCCTGAGTGATGTAAAAATTCACAGCGTGATTGCAGAACGACTGCAGGTGCAGGGCAATGCGGTTGATCTGGGTCGCGTCCTGAGCAACCTGATAGAAAACGCAAGACGTTATGGCAAAACGCCAGCCTCAGGCATCGCTGATATCCATCTGCTTGCCACGCATGTCGGGCATCAGGTGAGACTGGAAATCAGTGATCGCGGCGCGGGTTTACCCGAAGACCAGATCGCTTATGTGCTGAGACCATTTACGCGCATGGACAGCGCCCGCAGCCAGGCCAATGGAGCGGGACTGGGGCTGGCGATTGTGGACCGCATCGTCAAAAAACACGGCGGCAAGCTGGATATAACAAACCGCGCCGGAGGTGGTCTGGCGGTGAGCGTGTGGCTGAAGGCTAGTCTTTAAGCATCAGCAAAGCGATCGCCTGCGCAGCCATGCCTTCTTCACGCCCTTCCCAACCCAGACGCTCATTGGTCTTGGCTTTCAGGTTGATCTGACGGGCCTCGATATGCAAATCTGCAGCAATATGGTCTGTCATGCCCGGCAAATATGCTGCCAGTTTCGGTGCCTGAGCGATGATGGTCGCATCGATATTCCCGATCAGATAACCTGCTGCTGCAACACGCTCGCCAGCCTCGCGCAGCAAGGCGCGTGAATCTGCTCCTTTGAACTGCTCATCTTTATCAGAAAAATGCTGACCTATGTCACCCAGACCTGCAGCACCAAACAAGGCATCGATAATGGCATGCAGCAGCACATCCGCATCTGAATGACCCAGCAATCCCGTGCGATGAGGAATGGTGACGCCGCCGAGAATCAGCGGACGCCCCGGCACTAGTGCATGGCTGTCATATCCCTGCCCTATGCGAAAGGGTGGCAAGGTTTTCATAAACTTCCTTTCAAATGGAGTTCGGCCAACAGCCTGTCTTCAGGCAGCGTCACCTTGAAATTGCGCGGACTGCCTTCGACCAGTTTCGGGTGATCGCCCTGAGCTTCCATGGCACTGGCTTCGTCGGTGATGCTGTCGGGGTCAGTGGCAGCTCTTAAAGCTTGCAGCAGCCTGCCGTGCCGGAACATCTGCGGCGTCTGCGCCGCCCACAAGAGTTCACGCGATACTGTTGCTTCAGAGCGGCCATGGCCATTGCTGCGCTTGATCGTATCCACCACAGGCACTGCCAGCAAACCACCCACCGGATCATCCTTCACAAAAGCAATCAGCTTGTCTATCAGCTCTGTCGTCAGGCCGGGCCGGGCCGCATCATGCACCAGTACCCAGTCATCGGCATCCCAGTCATTTTGAATCGCGGAGAGCCCGTTGGTGACGGAGGCCTGACGGCTGGCGCCGCCGCAGCGCAAGATCGTCGTGCGCGGCTGCAGCGGCAAATCGTTGATGTAGGTGTCCGCTGCACTCACCACCACATACACATGATCAATCTGCGAGGCCCCTGCAAACGTCTCCATCACATGCTGCAGCATGGGCTTGCCGGCCAGCAGTGCATACTGCTTGGGCATCTCGCTACCCATGCGGGCACCGACGCCGGCAGCAGGTATCAGGGCAATATAGTTCGGGAAGCTCATGGGAGAAACTAGGTGGATGATAAAAAGCAGGCTGGCAGCTGCCAGATGAGAACTAATTTATAATCTCATCTTGGTTTTTCACTGTCAATTCCGCTCCGCTCTGAATGCGCAGCCCGCAGACAGTAGAGTCACTCCCCTATGTCATTCGACGCTACAACACAGCTTACTAAACCCGGCACACGCTTCGTGCTGCCCGCCTTGCATGGCGCAGCACAAGCCAGTGTACTCGCGCAGGCCGCTGCCACGCTCAAATCCAATAGCAAAACACTGGTCGTGATGGTCGCCGACGCGCCAGATGCGCAAAGGCTGCTGACCGAGATCGCCTGGTTTGGCAAGCGCGAAGGACATGAACTGCGCTGCCATTTGCTGCCGGACTGGGAAACCCTGCCCTACGATGCCTTCTCTCCGCATCAGGATCTGGTATCAGAACGTCTGGCCACCCTGCATGAAATTCAGGGCGGACAGTGTGATGTACTAATCGTGCCAGCCACGACAGCGCTGGTACGCATGGGCCCGCCTTCGTTTCTTGCAGCGTATACCTTCTTCTTCAAGCAAGGCGAGAAGCTGGATGAAACCCGGCTCAAGTCTCAGCTGACACTGGCCGGCTATGCGCATGTGGCGCAAGTGATGTCACCGGGCGAATACTCTGTACGCGGCGGCCTGATCGATCTCTTTCCTATGGGTTCGGCCCTCCCGTATCGCATCGATTTATTTGGCGACAGCATAGAAACCATACGTACCTTCGACGTCGATACACAGCGTTCGCTCTATCCTGTGCGTGAAGTGCGTTTGCTGCCCGGCCGCGAATTTCCCATGGATGAGGCCGCGCGCAGCGCCTTTCGCAGCCGTTGGCGTGAAGTGTTTGAAGGCGATCCTTCCCGCTCCACCATTTATCGTGACATCGGCAATGGCATCGCCTCGGCCGGTATCGAGTATTACCTGCCCTTGTTCTTCGAAGGCACAGCCACTCTGTTTGACTATCTGCCGGAAGGTAGCAGCTTTGCTCTGATCGGCGACATCGATGCCACGCTGCAGCGCTTCTGGACAGATACCCGCTCACGCTACAATTTTCTGAAGTCAGACCGCGAGCGTCCCATACTGCCACCTGAGAAAATTTTTCTGAGCGATGAAGATTTTTTCACTCTGCTGAAACCGCATGGCCGCTGGGTCATGCAGGCCGCCGCTGCAGCCTCTGAACTATCGGCGCCCTTGCCTGATATTGCGGTCAATCGCAGG
>CAIQLE010000288.1 GCA_903872555.1 uncultured bacterium | reverse complement strand
TGCATGGCCTTCTGATACTGATCTGACAGATCCAGTGGAATATCAAGGTGCTCCATCTGATATTTCAGGGTCAGCGATATCTGATCAATTTCGCCCAGCGTTCTGTGCAATTGCTCCGCATAGTCAAGCGCACGCACAAGGGCAGTATGACTGGCTTGATCCTGCAATTGCTGATGGTCATACCAGATCTTGCCCAGACCTATGCCCCATAGCACCAGCAGCAGTGCAGCACCGCCAGAAAACCAGTACCAAAAAATGGACCGGTTGTCGCGGATGATCACTACATCGGGCTTGAAGACACGATCCATGGTTCAGTGATCTCGGTAAGCCGAAAAAGACAATTTCGTAGGTGATAATTACTATAAGCAACCACAAGTAGTGTAGCAAGGAAAGATGGTCTGTAAACGGATAAGCCCAGGCTTTATGGTCGAATTCACATAAAAAAAGCGCCTCAGACTCGGGTCTTTGGCGCTTTCTTAAAAATATATTATTAATTCGAGAACTTTATCCGGCTATATACCCAATAACTATTTTCATCAGAATAACTGTGGGCCAGCCTCTTTCGGTTCCGCCAGCTTTGGAGCTTCCTTTGCAGGTTTGCGCGATTTCTTAGCCACCGGATTCTGCGCGATGACGCGCATGACCTGCAGACTCAACTGATCTGAGGGATCAATTTCATTCAGTTTGACGGCAAGCTGTTCTTCGCCGGTCGCCAGTAACAAGAGCCGCAATTGCGCCACGATGATACGAAACTGTTCCGCTGCGAATTCGGGATGCACATTCGCATCCAGCATCAGGTGGCCAAAACTCAGCTCTTCTGCCGCAAGGCTTTGTTCATGCTCTGCCCTGACTTCATCCAGTATGCTGTCAAATTCTACGGAAGATAAATGCAGGCGCTCTGCTTCCGTAATGATTTCTTCCTGAAGCTCAGGATGCAGCTGACCCGATGCAAAACTTTTCTTTAAGGACTGGCGGAAGGATTCTCTGTCGATTCTGAGCTGGTCTGTAAAGGCCGAAGCCAGCAAGCCCGCCGGTATCGCAAAAATACCGATACCCACCAGCGACAGCAAGACCGTCAGGAAACGGCCCATAGGCGTAATCGGTGTCAGGTCACCATAACCTACCGAAGCCAGTGTGATGACAGACCAGTAGATGGCCTGAGGGATGTTCTCAAACTTGTCCGGCTGAGCCGGGTGCTCGAACATATAGCCTACGCTGGCAGTAAACAAGACTAGCAAGAGCATGACAAAAACCGAGGCGAAGATGATCTGCCATTCACGCCTGAAAACTTTCATCAGTGTGACGGTGGCCGAGGTATAGCGCGTCAGCTTGAACATGCGCAGCAGACGGAACACGCGCAGGAACCTCAGATCCAGATGCTGACGCAAAAAACCTTCCAGCAGGAATGGAAGTATGGTCAGTAAATCAATCAACGCCTGACCGCCTTTGATCTGGGCCCAGCGCGGCAGACGCTTATCTTTCAATTCCGGATTCTCGGGTGCGCTATACACCCTCGCTACATATTCGAGCGTAAAAATGC
>CAIQLE010000287.1 GCA_903872555.1 uncultured bacterium | reverse complement strand
CTGCAAAAAAAAACAACAGAAAAACCGGAAAACCCAAGCCGCTGAAGTCGCGCACAAACAAATCGACCATCAGCCATTCCAGATGAAAGCGATACAGATTGAACACTGCGACATCAATCGCCAGATACACCAACCAGACCCAGGCCAGCACAGGCCATAGCCAGCGTGTCGCCCGCAACAAACTGAATGGCAACAGCAGCAGCGCTGCGATGATCAACAACATTCCGTAGTAGGCAAGGATGCTGAGCTGATATACCCCTGACAAAAAGTTAACTGCGGCAGGTGCATCTTTCAGATACAGACCGACCATGACTGCTGTCAGCAGACAGACATAAAAAGTCAGCTTCAGATGCGCTAAGAGTCGGTCTTTCATGGGTATCTGTGTATGCAATATGCTAAAAATACAAAACAACAGCTATAAGAGCCTGTCTTCTCAGGTCGATCGCAAGGCGGCAGCGGTGCATACTTGCGGATATCAGACATGGTAAGACAAACCCATGCTGCGGCCGGCAGCGACCTGAGGAGACAGGCTATACGCGAGACTATTCAGTCGGGCCGTACTGCATTTCACCGTTACCAAATGACCAGTTCTCTTTATTGACTTCTACCAGACTGATAAACACATCTTGCTTGCGTACATGCAGCTCTGTATGCAGATCTTCAGCGATGCGCTGATAGAATTTTTTCTTGAGCTCGGTCGTGCGCCCCTGATTCAGGGTGATCTGAATAAACACTATGCCTTCGGAATACTCAATGCCGAGATAGCTCTTGGGAATATTGATTTCACTGGCTTCATGCGCCGTGATGATCTGGAATTTATCGTCTGCCGGCACTGAAATCTCAGTGGTCATGGCACGGTAAACTATCTCGCCGACGGCGCGTCCGAAACCTGCGGGATGGCCGGGGCCAATATCGATTCTGACTAGGGGCATGTTCTTCCTTGGGTAGACAATATGAAATCTCGAAGCCCGCAAGCATAACCGAAAGTCGGGGCTCTCTTGAATTGAGGAAATGAGGCCTCATGTGGCTCTATAATGAAACTTGGCAGATTTTGTGAAGGTGACAGCTATCCATTGATATAGATAGATGTCGTTCGCCACTCATTGCCAGTCCTTGCTAAGGATTCCCAGCCATAGCTAAAGCTTGCTAGCCTTTGCTAAGAGTTGCTAAGAATTGCTTACGGGTTGCCACCTATCTCACCTCAGGGAGACACGTATGAAGAAACTAGCCTTGCTAATGTTCAGCTGCGTACTTTGTATTAGCAGCTTAGGCGCTCTGGCGGAAACGACTGAAGGCAAATCGCCGGATGCCGCCAGCCCTTCCGCAGCGAAGTCTGGCGCTGAAGCCCCGGGCATGTCGGAGATTCCGAAAATGAAGGAACAGGGACAGCGCATGGCGAGTCTGATGCAACAGCTGGAAAAGGAAACCGATCCGGCGGTACGCAAGCGCATCCTGGCTGAAGCCATGTGCCCCCAGTAAGTCAGGCAATTAGCAGTAAACGGGCAAGGATCCGGTTCTTAGCTGATTACCCCGCCAGCTGCTGAACGGTATCAGGGTGCGCCCGCCAGTATCCACCGAGCGAGCAGGCTGGCCTGAGCCGGCTCCAGCGCCGCATTTGCCGGATGCTGTAATTCACCCCAGCGACCTTCGCTGCCTTCGCGTATACGTTTAGCAAGTTCAAGCTCGACCTTCTTGCCTTTGTAACGCCTGGCGATTTCTTTGAAAGCCGGACCCATCAACTGTATGGATGCATCGTGGCAGTTGGTGCAGCCATTGCTGGCAGCAACTGCCTGAGCCGCAGCGACATCTTCTGCCCGCATCTGAGCCTGCGCTGGAGGCAGCATCAGTACAGCAGATAGCATGGCAGCCGCTGTAGCTGTAAATGTGAACGTGAACTTCATGCTCGCCTCATTTAATCAGGGCAGCGTAGGTGGTTCGCCTGCTTTATCGGCGACCGCTTTTTCTGCGGTGGCTTTATCCGCGACTGCTTTATCCGAGGCTACTTTATCCGAGGCTACTTTATCGGCGGCGGCCTTTTCAGCACCTGCTTTGTCAGCACCGGCTTGATTGCCTGCCTCCTCCTTTGCCACTTGCT
>CAIQLE010000286.1 GCA_903872555.1 uncultured bacterium | reverse complement strand
TGTATGCCTCACGACGCGTCAAGACGTCAGGCGACTATGCGAATGCCGGGCGTTCGCTGCCATTACCCGTGGTGGTTGCTACGGTCTTTGCGACCTGGTTTGGTTCAGAAACCGTGATGGGCATTCCGGCGCGCTTTGCTGCTCAGGGTCTGGGCGGCACCATAGAAGATCCATTCGGTGCGTCGCTGTGCCTGATTTTTGTGGGTTTGTTTTTTGCGCGCAAGCTGTACCGCATGAACCTGCTCACCATTGGTGATTATTACAAGCAGCGTTACAACCGTCCGGTCGAGATCATCGTTTCAGTCTGCATCGTGATTTCTTATCTGGGCTGGGTGTCTGCTCAGATCACGGCTCTGGGTCTGGTGTTCAGTGTGCTCACACAGGGCGTGATCTCAATGTCCGCCGGTATGATTATTGGCGCGGTGATTGTGCTGGTGTATACCCTGTTTGGTGGCATGTGGTCAGTCGCGCTGACCGATGCTTTTCAGATGTCACTCATCGTTCTTGGTATGTTGTACATCGCATGGGTGGTGGCAGGGCAGGCCGGTGGTGCGCCGGTCGTGATCGCGCATGCGGCCGAGGCGGGCAAGCTGCACTTTTTCCCTCAGCCCACCCTGCCAGCGATACTGGCATTTGTCGGTGCGGGCGTGACGATCATGTTTGGTTCCATTCCTCAGCAGGATGTGTTTCAGCGCGTGATGTCGGCGCGTTCGGAAAATGTCTCTGTGGGTGGTGCAGTGATTGGCGGTTCTTTGTATTTCTTCTTTGCTTTCATCCCCATGTTTCTGGTGTATGCGGCACAAATCATTGCACCCGACATGTTCAATTCCCTGATCGAGAGTGATCCGCAGATGATTCTGCCCACCCTGGTCTTGCAGCAAACGCCATTATTGGCACAGGTGATGTTTTTTGGCGCGCTGCTGTCGGCCATTATGTCGACTGCCAGTGGCACGCTGCTAGCGCCCAGTATCACGCTGACTGAAAACATCATCCGTGAATTTGTTCCTATGGATGACAGGCAGCTCTTGCTGACCACGCGCATTGTGGTGGTTTGTTTCACTGTAGTTGTAACGACTTTCGCTCTGATGTCGCAGGGCATGCCTATTTATGAAATGGTGGGCAATGCCTACAAAGTGCCTCTGGTGGGGGCGTTCATCCCTCTGGTCATGGGCCTGTACTGGCAGCGCGCGACGACGCAGGGCGCACTGGTATCGGTGATCGGTGGCTTGCTGTCCTGGCTGCTGATGGAAGCCTATGGCACCGCATCCATCTGGCCGCCACAGCTGGTGGGCTTGCTGGTGGCGTTTTTGGGCATGATTGCAGGATCGTTAACACCTCAGCTCAGTCGCCAGACTCAGCCTGCATAAATGCCCGAATCGGCTCAGCCCCTCGCTGGAAACCCTTTATAATTCAAGGTTTTCAAAATTTTGCAGGGAAGGAGCAAGCATGCCGATTTACGCCTACCGCTGCGAAGCATGTGGCTTCGCCCGGGATATTCTGCAAAAAATCTCTGATGCACCACTGACGGAGTGCGAATCCTGTGGCAAGCCAGCGTTCAAAAAACAGCTCACTGCGGCCGGATTTCAGCTCAAGGGCAGTGGCTGGTATGTGACGGATTTTCGCGGCGGTTCAAATAGTTCTAATCAATCGAACAAGCCCAATGCTGAAGGTACTTCTGCGCCTGCGGCAGTATCTGCGTCATCGAATGAATCGGCGCCTGCCAAAAGTGAGTCTGGCAGTACATCCGCAGCGACTGACAGCAAGCCGGCTGCAGCCTCCTCTAACTAAGCGGTACAGCCATGCGTAAATACTTCATCACCGGCCTGCTGGTTCTTGTGCCTCTGGCCATTACCTTGTGGGTGCTGAACCTGATCATCAGTACGCTGGATCAGTCTTTGCTGCTGCTGCCACCGGAGTGGCGGCCTGAAATGTTGCTCGGCTTTCACCTGCCTGGCGTGGGCACGGTGCTGACACTGGTGATCATTTTCGTCACGGGTCTGGTGACACGTAATTTCATAGGTAATCGTTTGCTGTTGCTGTGGGAATTGCTGCTGCAGCGTATTCCGGTGGTGAGCTCGATTTATTCCAGCGTCAAGCAAGTCTCTGACACCCTGTTTTCTTCTTCCGGGAATGCTTTTCGCAAGGCGCTGCTGATTCAGTATCCGCACCAAGGCAGTTGGACTATCGCTTTCCAGACCGGCGTGCCCGGCGGCGATGTGAAGAACCATTTGCAAGGCGACTATGTCAGCGTGTATGTGCCGACTACGCCGAATCCCACCTCGGGATTTTTCCTGATGCTGAAGCGCGAAGACACGACAGAGCTGGATATGAGTGTCGACGAAGCGCTGAAGTACATCGTTTCCATGGGCGTCGTGGCACCCCCTGCTGCGCACACCAAACCAACAAAAACTGATCACTGAAACTGAGACTGAACACCATGTCAATGCGAACAAATTACTGCGGCCTGACTACTGAGGCGCAAATGGGTCAAACCGTCAGTCTGTGCGGCTGGGTGCATCGCCGGCGTGACCACGGCGGTGTTATTTTTATTGACCTGCGCGACCGCGAAGGTCTGGTGCAGGTGGTGTGCGATCCGGATCGCGCCGACATGTTCAAGGCTGCTGAATCCGTGCGCAATGAATTTTGCCTGCGCATTACCGGACTGGTGCGTGCGCGCCCTGAAGGCACAGACAACAGCAATCTGACTTCGGGCAAGATTGAAGTGCTGTGCCATGAACTCGAAGTGCTGAATCCTTCGGTGACGCCGCCGTTCCAGCTCGATGATGACAATCTTTCCGAGACCACACGCCTGACGCACCGCGTGCTGGATCTGCGCCGTCCACAGATGCAGCAGAATCTGCGGCTGCGCTACAAGGTCTCGATGGAAGTGCGTAAATTCCTCGACGAAAATGGTTTCATCGATATTGAAACACCGATGCTGACCAAGTCCACACCCGAAGGTGCGCGTGATTATCTGGTGCCTTCGCGCGTGAATGCGGGCCATTTCTTTGCGCTGCCGCAGTCGCCGCAGTTATTCAAGCAGCTGCTGATGGTGGCTAACTTTGATCGCTACTATCAGATCACCAAGTGCTTCCGCGATGAAGATCTGCGTGCTGATCGTCAGCCTGAATTCACTCAGATCGACTGTGAAACTTCATTCATGTCGGAGCAGGAAATCCGTGACATGTTCGAAGGCATGATACGACTGGTGTTCAAAAATGCACTCGGCGTCGACCTGCCGAATCCTTTCCCTGTGATGGATTTCGCCACTGCCATGGGCATGTATGGTTCGGACAAGCCGGACATGCGCGTGAAACTCGAATTCACCGAGCTGACTGATGTCATGAAGGACGTGGATTTCAAAGTCTTCTCTGGCGCAGCAAATATGGAAGGCGGTCGCGTGGTGGGCTTGCGCGTGCCGGGCGGCGCGATGGAAAACGGCGGCATGCCGCGTTCCGAGATCGATGCCTATACCCAGTTCGTCGCCATCTACGGCGCTAAGGGTCTGGCGTACATCAAAGTCAATGACAAGAGCAAGGGCCGCGAAGGTCTGCAGTCGCCGATCGTCAAAAATCTGCATGATGCAGCGCTCGCACAGATCATAGAAAAAACCGGCGCAGAAAACGGCGACCTGATTTTCTTCGGCGCTGACAAAGCCAAAGTCGTGAATGATGCGATTGGTGCCTTGCGCGTGAAGATAGGTCACAGCGAATTCGGTCGCAAGAACGGTTTGTTTGAAGATACCTGGCGCCCACTCTGGGTGGTCGACTTCCCCATGTTTGAACATGATGAAGAAGCCGGCCGCTGGAATGCGCTGCATCACCCCTTCACCGCGCCCAAGCAGGGGCATGAAGACTTCATTGAGACTGATCCGGGCCGTGCCATCGCTCAGGCTTACGACATGGTCTTGAACGGCTGGGAACTGGGCGGTGGTTCGGTCCGTATCCACCGCGCCGATGTGCAGAGTAAAGTGTTCCGCGCCCTGAATATCGGTGCTGAAGAAGCGCAGATCAAATTCGGCTTCCTGCTCGATGCCTTGCAATATGGCGCACCACCGCACGGTGGTCTGGCCTTCGGTCTGGACCGTATCGTCACCATGATGACCGGCGCTGAATCGATACGTGATGTGATCGCCTTCCCCAAGACCCAGCGTGCGCAATGTCTGCTGACGCAGGCACCGAGCGAAGTCGATGAGAAGCAATTAAAAGAGCTGCATATACGGCTGCGCAATATCGAGCCTGTCGTCAAAGCCTGATTCAGGCTTTGCTGCAAAAAAACCGGTTGGTGGGCTCGTCCCTCTGACCGGTTTTTTTATGCCTTCTTGCTCATTTGTGCAGACCCCGTCTGCACGCTTGCCTGTCATGCCTTACTTGTTTTTAAACAAGGCATAATGGCTTAAACGCCGAACATCCTGAAAACGATGAACCCCCATAAAATTCCCGAATCCGTGCTGGTTGTCATCTACACCGCCGAGCTGCAGATATTGCTGCTAGAGCGTGCGGACAAACCCGGTTTCTGGCAGTCCGTCACCGGCTCAAAAGATACGCCGGATGAGCCCTTGCGTGAGACTGCAATCCGTGAAGTGTGGGAAGAAACGGGCATCAGCATAGGAAGTTCGCAAGTCCCGCAAGAAAATCTTCGGGACTGGCAACTTTCCAATGTGTATGAGATCTATCCTGTGTGGCGACATCGTTATGCGCCCGGCATTACACATAACACCGAGCATGTATTTGGCTTGCAGGTTCCGCACGACATAGCCATCACACTGGCAGAGCGCGAGCATCTGCAGTATCGCTGGCTGGACTGGCGCGAAGCAGCGGATCAGTGCTTCTCCCCCTCGAATGCTGAAGCCCTATTGCAGTTGCCTAAGTACCTGAAAAAATGAATTGATTGATCAATGAAACTACGCATCGCTACCTGGAATATTCACAAAGGCATCAGCTCACTGGGATCGCGTCCGCGCATCCACGGCATCAAGCAGGCTATTGCCGGTCTGGGTGCGGAT
>CAIQLE010000285.1 GCA_903872555.1 uncultured bacterium | reverse complement strand
TGGATCAGGGCAAATAATGGCACCACATAGATGCCGCCGGCCATGCCCAGCAAGGCGCAATCGGCGGCCACTCTGAGACCGGCGCCATAAGTAAGAAAATCTGCCCCTGTCGCGACCCAGGGCAAATTCACGGTCGAAGAAAAATACAGATCCACACCAAAGACCGTCAGCGCCAGCGCACCCACCGGCACCAGCCCCAGATGCAGCTTCTGGCCTGAGAGGCGTTCGCATAAGAGCGAGCCCACACCGATACCCAGAGAAAAGGCGGTCAGCAAGATCACAAAGACGATCGGTTCGCCATGCAAGACATCACGCGCAAAGACAGGAAACTGCGCCAGCAGCATGGCACCAAAAAACCAGAACCAGGAATTGGCCAGCATGGCGGTAAAAACTTCGCGATGGGCAGCGCAGAAACGCAGATTGCGCGCAATCTCAGTAAAAGGATTCAGGTTAAGCACCACCGCCGTGTCGGCCGCAGGCGTCAGCGGCACAGCCCGCGTGCAGAGCCAGCCCAGTGCCGCTACCAGCACCGTTGCCAGCATGATGGCTTGTATGCCGTGAGAACCGGAAGTCACCAGCATGGCACCACTCAGCTGGCCGGTAAGAATGCCGACGAAGGTACCCATCTGCACCATGCCATTGCCGCCGACCAGTTCTGCAGTCTGTAAATGCTGCGGCAGATACGCATGCTTGAGCGGGCCAAACATGGTGGAGTGAAAGCCCATCGCCACCACAGCAGCAATCAGCAGCCACAAGTTGTGCGTGACCCAGCCCAGACCGGCCAACACCATGATTGCGATTTCTACCAGCTTGACCAGCTGCATCAGGCGGGATTTTTCAAACTTGTCCGCAATCTGCCCGGCCGTTGCAGAAACCAGCATGAAGGGGAGAATGAATAATCCGGCGATCAGATTGTTCAGCAGTCCGACCGGCAAGTCGGTCCACGCCAGCGCGTCATAAGTAATGACAGTCACCAGCGCAGTCTTGAACAGATTATCGTTAAAAGCGCCCAGAAACTGGGCGCCGAAGAAAGGTGCGAAGCGGCGCTGCAGCAGCAGCGCAAACTGACGGGAGGCCAAACTTATTCCTCAGTTTCGCTGGGCCAGTCACGGATATAGGCCTTGAGCATTTTGTTTTCGAAACCTTGCGCTTCGAAGACGGCCTTGGCCACGTCATAGAAAGACATCACGCCCAGCAATACACCGTCTTCCAGCACGGGCACATAGCGTGCATGTTTCAGCAACATGACACGACGAATTTCATTCACATCGGTATCCGGCGTGATGGTAAGGATGTCGGTAGCCATATGCTCACCGACCGTGCCATTGCCCACCGAACCCTGATGTGCATGCACCGCCTTCATCACTTCACGGAAACTCAGCAGGCCCACCATGGCGCCACTCTTGATCACGACCAGCGAACCGATGTCCTTCTCGGACATGATATTGATCGCCTCTATCAGCGAAGTCTCTGGTTGTACGGTGTAAAGGATATTCCCCTTCACCTTAAGAATTTCTGAAACCTTCATGTCGCCCCCTGTACTTAACTGCTCATTTAAAAGGCACTGTAGCCCAGACTTTCCAAAAAAGCCAGTCATCGGAGCCAAGCCAGCCCCTATAATCAGGCTCCCAAGAAAATAATCCCCCTCAGAGGAGACACCGCCGCATGAGCGAGCCTAAATACCCCGGCTTTGACACGCTTTCCCTGCACGCAGGTGCTGCGCCTGATCCAGCGACCGGTGCGCGGGCGACACCGATTTATCTGACCACGTCTTTCGTTTTCCGTGATTCCGACCATGCCGCCTCACTCTTCAATATGGAAAGATCGGGCCATGTGTATTCACGCATCTCCAATCCTACCAATGCGGTACTGGAAGAACGCATAGCTGCGCTCGAAGGCGGTGTCGCCGGCATCGCGGTTGCCAGCGGTCAGGCTGCACTGCATCTGGGTCTGGCTACGATTGCCGGTGCCGGCTCGCATATACTGGCTTCGCGCGCGCTGTATGGTGGTTCGCAAAATCTGCTCGGCTACACCATGAAGCGCTTTGGCATAGAGACCACCTTCATTGATCCGCGCGATATGGATGCCTGGCGCAACAACATCCGTCCCAATACCAAGGCCTTGTTCGCTGAAACCCTGGGCAATCCCGGACTCGATGTGCTCGATATCGATCAGGTTGCCGCTATCGCGCATGAACATCATCTGCCACTGATGGTGGACTCTACCTTCACTACGCCCTATCTGCTGAAACCACTGGATCACGGCGCTGATCTGGTCTTTCACTCCGCCACCAAATTTCTATGTGGTCACGGCACTGCGGTCGGTGGCCTGCTGGTAGATGGCGGTACTTTTGACTGGCAAACGGCGTATGAAAAAACCGGACGCTTTGCCGAGTTGTGCGAGCCTTATGACGGTTTCCACG
>CAIQLE010000284.1 GCA_903872555.1 uncultured bacterium | reverse complement strand
GTCAAGAAAGAACTCTGGTGCCATCACCGCCTTCAGATAAACCGCATTACCCTCTTCCCGGTCGCGGCTGGCTATCCACCATGCGTTGGATTTCTTGACGGTCCAATAGTCTGCTACACCCGTCAGAATCAGCGAGGCCAGTTGTCCCATCCAGGGCTGATGCCCGACCAGCAGTACCGGACCGCGACCCTCAGGCCAGTCCAGAATCTGCAATACGTCCTCAGGACTGGCGTTCGGCCCCAGCTCGGGCACCGTCTTGAATTTGCGGCCCAGCGCTTCCACAGTCTGCAGTGTGCGCGCTGTCGGACTGCATAATATTTTGCAGCCACTGGGCAGGCTGCGATCCAGCCAGGCCCCCATGCGCATGGCCTGCTTGCGGCCTGCAGGTGTCAGCACGCGGTCTTCGTCGGGCTCGCCCTCTTCGGCCTGAGCATGGCGCCACAAAATTACATCCATTAAATCCCCAAAGCTTGCATCAGATAATTCTGTGCACTATAAGCGGTCTGACGAGCTGCGGGTACTTTACGATGATAAGTACCGTCTGAATCAAGTTCCCAGGCATTTTGATTATCTTTCAGATAGGGCTTCAGACCCTCATCGATCACGCGCTGCTTGAGCTCTGCGTTCAATACAGGGAAGGCTATTTCAACCCGACGGAACAGGTTGCGGTTCATCCAGTCTGCACTGGCCAGATAGACATCATTTGCCTCATCGTTGTGAAACATGAAAATCCGGCTATGTTCCAGAAAGCGTCCTACGATTGATCGCACACTGATATTTTCAGATAAGCCAGTCACACCGGGCCGCAGCACGCAGGCGCCCCTCACGATCAGTTCAATACGCACACCGGCTCTGGAGGCTTCATACAGCGCCTCGATGATGGACTCATCTTGCAATGCATTCATTTTCGCGATGATATGCGCCGGCCTGCCTTCGGTGGCGATACGCGTCTCGTTTCTGATGGCCTTGACCAGCTCTTTTTGCAGATCAAACGGTGCCAGCCACAAATGATTCAGTTTTTTAGGTTTGGCCAGACTGGTCAGATTGATGAAGATCTCATTCACATCCCGGCCTATCGCTGCATTGGCCGTCATCAGACCAAAATCCGTATAGAACTTGGTGGTGGTCGGATGATAATTGCCTGTGCCTAAATGCGTATACAAACGCAGCTTGCCGGATTCGCGGCGTATCACCAGCGCCATCTTGGCATGCGTTTTTAATCCGACCACGCCATACACCACTTGCGCACCGACACGCTCCAATTTGTCTGCCCAGTTGATATTAGCTTCTTCATCGAAACGCGCCATCAGTTCGACCACCACCGTCACTTCTTTACCGTTCTGGGCCGCAGCAATCAGCGCTTCCATCAATTCGGAATTCATGCCGGTACGATAAATCGTCTGCTTGATGGCAACGACCAAAGGATCGTGAGCAGCGCTGCGTATAAAATCAATCACAGGCTGGAACGATTGATAAGGATGATGCAGCAAAATATCTTCACAAGCGATCAGTGAAAATATGTCATCACTATCAGGCAGAGAATACTTAGGTGTAAACGAAGGAAAACGGAACTCAGGTTGGGATGTATAGTCAATCAGCTCATTCAGCCGCACCATGTTGACCGGACCATCCACCGCATACAAAAATTCTGGCGCTACATTAAATTGATCCAGCAAAAATTGCGAGAGATGAGGCGGGCAGTTTTGCGCCACTTCCAGCCTGACGGCAAAACCAAAATGACGTGTCTGCAATTCGCCTTTTAAGGCCTGACGTAAATTTTTGACTTCTTCTTCATCCACCCACAGATCGCTGTCACGCGTGACACGAAACT
>CAIQLE010000283.1 GCA_903872555.1 uncultured bacterium | reverse complement strand
CAGCTTCTGCGGTAGCGTACCGACAGCAAGAGAGCCAGCACCTGAGTTTTATCGCCCATTTCGCCCAGTCCGACAACCAGCGCCGTATTGATGAGTGCTTCCATGATGATTACGTGGCCTTAGGTGGCGTGAGAATTTTTTGTTTACATTCGCAGAGGTCGGCAATCATACAGTTCCAGCATTGCGGACTGCGCGCGGTGCAGGTATAGCGACCATGCAGTATCAGCCAGTGATGGGCATCCATCAGAAATTCAGGCGGTACGAATTTCATCAGCTTGTCTTCAACGATCTCCACATTCTTACCCGGCGCAATGCCGGTGCGGTTGGAGACGCGGAAGATATGCGTATCGACCGCCATCGCAGGTTCACCAAAAGCCGTATTGAGTACGACATTTGCGGTCTTGCGGCCGACGCCGGGCAAAGCCTGCAGCGATTCCCTCTCACGTGGCACGGCACTGCCATGCTGCGCTATCAGCAGGCGGCAAGTCTCGATCACGTTTTTGGCTTTGTTGCGATACAGGCCTATGGTCTGCACATAAGGGATCAGTCCATCCACCCCCAAGGCATAGATCGTTTCAGGCGTATTTGCTACGGGATACAGCTGTCGTGTGGCTTTGTTGACGGAGACGTCGGTTGCCTGTGCTGAAAGAATCACTGCGATCAGCAGCTCGAAGGGCGTGGTGTACTCCAGCTCGGTGGTGGGATGCGGATTGGCTGCCTTTAGGCGCTCAAAAATCTGCCGGCGTTTTTCTGCGTTCATGTTTTTTTCTGCGCCTGCGCTTCTTTTTGCACGCGTGCACGCTCTATGGCTGCTGCAATGATGGCGCGCTTGCGTTCTTTTTCTGCCTGCGCCTCGGGGCTGAGGCTGGCTTCAGCTTCGACTTCTTTTAATTTGACGGCAGCCTTGGCGGCCAGTCGTGCATCGTTCTCTTGTTTTTCACGAATGAGCCGTGCGCTGCGCTGTTCATGCCGTTTGCGCGCAGCATCGGCGCTGCTTTGTGACCAGGCATCCCAGCCTGTCTTGCCAGGCGTGACAGAGATCATCTCTATGCAGTCTACCGGGCAGGGCGGCACGCATAAATCACAGCCTGTGCAGAGCTCGGGAATGACGGTGTGCATTTGTTTGGCCGCACCGATGATGGCATCAACCGGACAGGCTTGTATGCAGAGTGTGCAGCCTATGCAAATCGCTTCATCAATGAAAGCCACCGGTCTTTCTCTCTCGGTACCGTTGACGGGATTGATGGGAATCACAGGCTTGCCCAGTAAGGCGGCCAGCCGAGCTACACCCTCAGCGCCGCCCGGCGGGCACTGATTGTAATTGGCACTGCCATCGGCCATGGCTTCGGCGTAGGGACGGCATGCGGGATAGCCGCACTTCGTACATTGCGTCTGCGGCAGCAAATCTTCGAGTTGGTCGGCAAGTGAGCGTGCTGTTTTTTGCATAGCGTCACATTATCCGATATTTAGCTTCACCCTGAGCCTTTGCGGACTGAGCTGCTTCGCTTTGCCGTATTTCATCTTACTGTCTGCAACGCTGCCGCTTTCCCACCGACACGAGGAGACAGGCGCTAAGCAAATGTGGTGCCGAAAAAAATGCCGCCCTGAAGGCGGCATTTTCTTGAGCCTGAAAACTCAGGCGTGAGCCTGTATAAACTCAGTGATGCGTGGCGCAATCATTTCACGCCAGCGTCGGCCTGAGAAAATACCGTAGTGGCCACACTTAGGTGCAGTGTAGTGCTGCTTCATAGCTTTGGGGATATGCATGCACAGATCATGCGCCGCACGCGTCTGTCCGGAACCGGATATATCATCGAGCTCGCCTTCGATTGTAAACAGTGCAACGGTCTTGATGTCTTGCGGACGTACCAGCTTGCCTTCGACTTCCCAGCTGCCATTTGGCAGAGCATGTTCCTGAAACACAGTCTTGATGGTTTCGAGATAGTACTCGGCAGGCATGTCCAGCACTGCATTGTATTCATCGTAAAACTTGCGATGTTCTTCTGCGGATTCGTTGTCGCCTTCACGCAGATGCAGATAGAACTCCCAGTGACTCTGGGCATGGCGGCGCGGATTCATGGCGACGAAACCGGCATGCTGCAAAAAGCCGGGATAGACGCGGCGTCCGTAGCCAGGGAAGCTGGGCGGTACGCTGTAAATCACATTGTTTTCAAACCAGGAAAAGGGTTTGTCAGTGGCCAGATCATTCACGGCAGTGGGTGACTTGCCCGGATCGATAGGGCCGCCCATCATCACCATGGTTTTCGGCAGTACGGCCTCACCGGCACTGGCCATCAGCGAGATCGCTGCCAGCACAGGGACGGTGGGCTGACAGACAGAAATCACATTCACACCAGCGCCCAGGAAGCGTATGAATTCCTGCACATAGTAAATATAGTCATGCAGATGGAAGGGACCCATTTCCATCGGAACCATGCGCGCATCAGTCCAGTCGGTAATGTAAACATCATGGTCCGGCAGCAGGCCGCGTACGGTGTCGCGCAGCAGAGTCGAGTGGTGGCCCGAGAGCGGAGCGACCAGCAATACGACAGGCTGTTTCAGTTTGGCCAGTTCCGGTGCGTGCTTGTCCTTGCGGAAATGCAGCAAACGGCAGAAAGGCTTCTCAATGACCACCTCTTCGATGATCGCGGTGTGAACACCTGCGACTTCTGTTGAGCCTATGTCAAATTGAGGTTTTTCGTAGTCTTTGCCGAGCCGGAACATGAGTTCATAGCCAGCAGCAATACGCTGAGCGAATGGCGTGTGCGCCAATGGTGAAACAGGATTGGTGAAGAGTTTGGAAGAAGCCTCGGCCCACTGTATCAATGGGCTGAGCAAAGTCCGGTTCATTTCGTGCAGTTGATAGAGCATGATGACCCCTCATTCAAGACGCCCGAATTGTGCAGCCTATTCTTCCTTTCCGCAATGCAGCATTCACAATATCAAGGTTTTAGAGAAGAAAACCCTGTTATTCATAGCTGATCTGGCAAAAATTGTAATCTTTTTTGCAAGTCAGATAAAATCTTTACGAGAAATGTACACAAAATGGTCTCTAAAAAAATAATGCATTAAATAATGTGGCCAATTTGTAAATTTAAATACCATATTGGCAATGCGGCCTGCACTGCATTCACGCCCGTCCAAAACTTGGACAAGAAATTTCGGGGAAAGCGCCAAAATCTGCTTTGAGTTTATGAAACGATTGCGCAAAGTTGCTTGCTATAGCGGGAATTTGCAGCAGGTATAATGCGCGGGCAATGAAATTACCTCTGTCCCTGTTCCGAAACACAGCGCGCATCTTGCTGGCAGCCTTGCTGCTGCAAGTGGCTATGCCTGTGCTGTCAGCAGTCAAGCTGAGCCCGGCGAATGCCTGGATGGAGATCTGCAGCACCACAGGTAATAAATGGGTGCAAACCCATGATTCAGTTCATCAGTCCTTGCCTGCTGTGCATGCAGGAGTTGATCACTGTGTTTTTTGTGGCAGCACTGGCGCTGGTAATGTGTTTGATGCCAGCCTGTATATTTCAGAGCTTACTTCGTTTCCTCAGCCTGTGCTGCAGCCTGAGCGTGACCCAGTCCTTCAGTATGCCGGCCACACCATACTTTCCCGCGCACCACCCCTGTACTTGATTTAAACGGATTGCACTGCTGAGCCTTCTGGTTCGGCGCGCTTTGTTAAATCAGAAATGACCGTGAGCTTTTCACTTCCTTTGCGGGGAGATGGAATTCACTGGTACTTATCCATAGGCAGGGGAAATGGCATGAAACCATTCAAATCATTAAGAAAATTTAAACAAAATTTTGCGCTAGTCTTGCTGGGAGCATTGCCAGCACTCGCCTCAGCCTGCGCCAGTTGCGGCTGTTCGCTCAGCTCGGACTGGGAGAATCAGGGGCTATCTTCCGGTGCAGGCTTTAGCTTTGATTTGCGGTATGACTATCTGAATCAAAATCAGGTCAGGCATGGCACGGGTGCGGTATCAAGCTGGCCAGTCGCGGGACATGAACAAGAGTTGTATACGAAAAATCATTATGTCACTGCCGCACTGGATTACAGCCCGAATGCTGATTGGGGCATCAATCTCCAACTGCCCTATATACATCGTACCCACGGCACGATAGAGGACGGCACGGGTGATACGGGAAGTTCAAAATCGAGCAGTATGGGTGACATCAAAATCATAGGCCGATACCTGGGATTTTCTGAAGAAAAAAATATAGGCATGCAGTTTGGTATGAAACTACCGACGGGCAGTTTTAAAGAAAAATTCAGCGGCGGTGATCTGGCGGGCGAAGCGCTTGATCGTGGGCTGCAGCCAGGCACGGGCACCACGGACGT
>CAIQLE010000282.1 GCA_903872555.1 uncultured bacterium | reverse complement strand
GGTTTCGTGCGCCGGGGTGACGAAGCACTGGTCATTCGGGGTATGGGCATCTTCAACAACCTGGCGGATATTGGTCGGGTGGTGGTGAAAGCCAGTAATGGCAAGACGGTGCTGGTGTCGGATGTGGCTGAGGTGGTGATCGGTGCGCGTAACCGTTCAGGCATTGTCTCCTACGACGACAGAGATACCGTGGTTGAGGGTATCGTGCAAATGACCAAGGGCAGCAATGCCACCAAGGTCGTGACGGAACTGAAAGAAAAAATTGAACTGGTCAACGCCAAGCTACCCAAGGGCGTAAAGATTCATCCGATTTATGACCGTACTCAGCTGATCGGACACACCGTCAAGACCGTGGCAGAAAATCTGCTGGTGGGTGCTGCACTGGTGATCGCCATCCTGATCATCTTCCTGCGCAACTGGATTGCGGCACTGATTGTTGCGACCGTGATTCCGCTGTCTTTGTTGTGCGCCTTCATCATGCTGGACGCAAGGAATATTCCGGCCAACCTGATTTCTCTGGGAGCAGTCGACTTCGGCATCATTATCGATGGTGCGGTGGTGCTGGTTGAGGCGCTGATGGTCAGAATGGCCTTCACCACAGCCGATACTTTCATGACCGCGGAAGCCGGCTATGCCCTGCGCTTAGCTTCACTGCGGCGCACCGTGGTGGAGATGGGTCATCCCATCTTGTTTGCCAAGGCCATCATCATCGTAGCCTTCATTCCTATCTTTACCTTTCAAAGGGTTGAAGGAAAAATTTTTGCCCCGGTCGCACTGACTTTGTCCTTCGCTATGCTGGGTGCCGTGGTGTTGACGATGACGATGGTGCCGACCTTGCTGGCCATCGCTATGCGCAAGCATTCAATGGCAGAAAAACACATCGCCTGGATGGACTGGTTGCAGCGCAATTACCGAAGCTTTCTGGCATGGACCGTCGGGCATCGCTTACTGGTGATCGCTGCCTCGGCCGGGACTTTGGTTGTCACGGTACTGCTGTCGCCATTGCTGGGCAGTGAGTTCGTTCCCAAACTGGATGAAGGCAATATCTGGCTGACCATCAGTCTGCCACCCGCCACCTCGCTTGACACCTCTAAAAATGTCGAACGCGAAGTGCGTCAGATTTTGCGCAGTTATTCTGAAGTTAAAAGTGTTATTTCTCACGTGGGACGGCCTGACGATGGCACCGACCCCAAGGGGCCGAACAATATTGAAATTCTGGCCGATCTCAAACCCGCAGGTGAATGGCGCTATCCGGATAAGGAAAGTCTGCTGGCTGACATGGGCAAAAAAATACGCCGCATTCCCGGTGTGCCTACCAACTTCTCGCAGGTCATTCAAGACAATGTGGAAGAAGCACTGTCTGGTGTGAAGGGTGAGATTGCGATCAAGGTGTATGGCCCAGATCTGGAAATTCTGACTGAAAAGAGTGAGCAGATCGCCAGCATACTGAAAACGATATGGGGTGCTTCCGATGTGGCGGCCATCAAAATCAGCGGCCAGAGCGAACTGGATATCTCGATAGACAGAGAAAAGATTGCGCGTTTAGGCATCAATGTCTCCGATGCCAACACAGCCATACAGACGGCGCTCGCCGGTATGGCCGTCAATACCTTTTACGAAGGTGATAAACGCTTCGATGTCACTGTCAGGCTGAAAGAAGCCTATCGTAGCGCGGTCGATGATATCGGTCTGGTGCAGGTCTCACTGCCCGGCGGCACCAGTACCGTGAGTCTGGGTGAAATTGCCCGCATAGAAGCGCGTCAGGGTGCCGCACGCATCAGCCGTGAAGCGGGGGGACGCATTGCGCTGGTTAAATCGAATCTGCTGGGCCGGGATCAGGGCAGTTTCGTGACGGAAGCGCAGAAAAAAGTGCGTGAGCAAGTCGTTCTGCCGGCAGGCTATTCGATTACCTGGGGTGGTCAGTTCGAGAACCAGCAGCGCGCTGTCAAGCGTCTGTCTATCATCGTGCCTATCACAGCACTCTTGATTTTCTCTTTGCTGTTCTGGGCATTCCGATCCATACGCAAAGCGATTCTGGTGCTAATGATTGTGCCGTTCGCGATGATAGGCGGCATCTGGGCACTGGCACTGGCCGGCCTGCATTTTTCCGTGTCTGCGGCGGTGGGCTTCATTGCGGTGGCAGGTATCTCGGTACAGAACGGCGTGATCATGGTGGAGCAGATTGTTGAATTGCTGCACAAAGAGAAAACCGTACTGGCTGCCGCGATTGAAGGAGCGGTGTCGCGTCTGCGGCCGATTCTGATGACGGCGCTGATGGCCGGTCTGGGCTTGCTGCCGGCGGCACTGTCGCACGGCATTGGTTCTGAGACCCAGCGTCCGTTTGCGGTGGTGATTGTGGGCGGCATCGTCTCTGCCACCTTCTTCACCTTGCTATTGTTGCCCCTGGCTTACCCGTATTTCAATGACAAGGCGGTGGAAATCATTCCTCCTTCTCAGGGTTGATAGCAGTCGTTCTTCAGCCTCTGGCACAATGCGCAAGGTGAACACCTGATGCCGGAACTGAATATGCATGTATTGCTTGTAGAAGATGACCTGGTGCTGGCCGATGGCATAGCGCGGATCTTGCGCGGACACAGCATGGTGGTCGATGTCGTCAACACTGGAGACGATGCTGACCGTGCGCTGAGTTCACGCGAAATGTCGGTGGTGGTGCTGGACATAGGCTTGCCCGGGATTGATGGCTTTGAGGTGGTGCGCCGCCTGCGCTCGCGCGGCAGCACCGTGCCGGTGCTCTTGCTGACGGCGCGTGATGATATCCAGGACCGTGTGAGGGGTCTGGAAATCGGCGCGGATGATTATCTGGTCAAGCCATTCGCTGCGCCCGAACTGGTCGCAAGGCTGAAGGCACTGGTCAGGCGCAGCAATCCGCGCCCGGTTGATCTGCAGATAGGCCGGCTCCAGCTCGATCCCTTTGCCCGCCGCGCCACCGTTGACGGTCAAGTGATTGAACTGTCGGCACGTGAGTGGGCTGTGCTGGAATATCTGATGCAGAACGCAGCGCGCGTGGTCTCCAAGCACCAGATCATTGATGCCATTCTGCCCTGGGGTGAAGAAGTCACTCTGAACGCAGTCGAAGTCTACGTCTCGCGTATACGCTCCAAGATTGCCTCAGCCGGTCTGTCTATCAAGACCATACGCGGCTTTGGTTACATGCTCGAACAAGCGAATCGATGAGTCTGCGCACCAAGCTGCTGAAGTGGCTGGTTATTCCACTGGTGACAGTCAATCTGGGCGCTGCCGCCGTTGCCTACTGGCTGGCATGGATACCGGCACAATCGGCGATGGATCAGAGTCTGGCGGATACCGCCTGGGCACTGGTGCCGCATGTGCAAGAGAAAGGTACCTCCGTTGAGCTGAGCCTGACGCAGCAGGCAGAGCAGGTGCTGCGTGTGGATCACTTTGATGAAGTGTATTTCGTCGTGCGTGATTCACATGGAAAGACCATTGCGGGCGATCTGGATTTTCCGGAGCTGATGATTCCGGAAAAATTCAATCTCTACAGCGCCTACGGCACCCGTATGCGCGGCGAAGATGTGCGTGCCATTAGCTTGCGTACCGTTGTGGGCGGCGAGACCATACTGATAGGCGTGGCAGAGACCCGCATCAAGCGTCAGCAGATTCGTCTGCGCATATTGTTGTCGCTGATTGCGCTGGAATTTTTACTGATACTGCTGATACCGGCGGTCATCTGGCTGGTGCTGGACAAGGGCTTTCTACCCCTGCGTGAAATTCATGATGATCTGGCCCAGCGTAATCCGGATGATCTGTCACCCCTGCCGCTGACCATGGCGCCGGATGAAATTGCTCCCTTCATACGCGGCATGAACGATCTGCTCAAGCGCGCTCAGGACAGTGCGCGTACCAAGCAGGATTTTCTGGCGAATGTGGCGCATCAGTTGCGCACCCCGCTGGCAGGATTCAAGGCTCAGCTTGAATGGCTGCAGTCACATTACCGGCATGACTCTGAGACGGCCTATTCCGTGTCACTGATGATGGCCTCCACCGAGCGCATGGCGCGTCAGGCGAATCAGCTGCTGGCACTGGCACGTTCTGAACCGGGCGACTTTGAACGTCGCCGTCTGGAAAAAATTTCCCTCGACCAGTTGGTCGCAGAATCAGTGCAGCAATTTGTGGATGAGGCGCTGAAAAAAAATATCGATATTGGTTTCGATTTGCACCCAACGATCGTTGCGGGTGACCGTTTTTTGCTGCGTGATCTGATCGATAATCTGGTCGATAATGCGATCCGTTATTCACCTGAAGGCAGTGCCGTGACGGTCAGCTGTATGGTGATCGGCGATCAGGGCGTGCTGAAAGTGGAAGATGAAGGACCCGGCATTCCCGCATCAGAAACCGACCGCGTCTTCAGCCGTTTTTACCGTCTGGATCAGTCGCAGCCGGGCAGCGGTCTGGGGCTGGCGATAGTGCGTGACATCGCCAAGGACCACCATGCCCAGATTCAGGTAGGCCCCGGGGCCGGGGGCAAGGGGACGGAGTTTGTGGTCAGATTCCCGCCGGCAGTCTGAGTCTCAGGCCACTTTTGTAAGATAATCCCGTTCTTGGACGAGCCGTGCCGGCATTTCAGCACTGGCAGGCTTCCTTCCTCCCTTCTATTCATAGCGGATCAGGCTTGAGCTACAGCATCAAAGAAATTTTCTATACCTTGCAAGGCGAGGGCGCGCAGACCGGAAGGCCGGCGGTGTTCTGTCGTTTTGCGGGCTGCAATCTGTGGTCTGGCCGTGAAGAAGATCGCAGTAGCGCGGTCTGCCGATTTTGCGATACCGATTTTGTCGGCACGGATGGTCATCTCGGAGGAAAGTTTGCCCTCGCGGCTGAACTGGCCGATCGTATCGATGCGCAATGGCCTGTGACACAGCAAAAGCATAAATATGTTGTCTTCACAGGTGGAGAGCCCTTGCTGCAACTGGATGCAGCCCTGATCGATGCCATGCATCAGCGCGGATTTGAAATTGCGATTGAAACCAATGGCACCTTAGCCGTACCTGCAGGAGTGGACTGGATCTGTGTCAGCCCCAAGCAGGGCGCGTCGCTCGTAGTAACAAGCGGCCATGAAATCAAAGTCGTCGTGCCGCAGGCAGGACAAGATCTGAATGCTTACGCTGCTTTAAATTTCGCGCATTTTTTTCTGCAGGCGATGGACGGGCCTGAGCAGGAAAAGAACACCCGCTTTGCTATAGAAACCTGCAAAAACAACCCGCAGTGGCGACTCTCAGTACAGACGCACAAGCTGCTGCACATACCTTGATTGATGAATCACATGCTGACCATTACCCGCAAGCTGGAATTTGATGCCGGCCACCGCATTCCTGACCATAAAAGCCAGTGCCGCAATTTGCACGGTCACCGCTATACCTTAGAGATCACCCTAATCGGTGAAGTGATCGAACAGGAAGGCAGCTCGGACAACGGCATGATCATGGATTTCTCGGATGTGAAGGCACTCGCCAAACAGCACCTGGTGGATGTCTGGGACCATGCGTTTATCGTCTATGCCAAAGATCAGACCGTACGAGATTTTCTGGGCTCACTGCCGGATCACAAGACCGTCATCATAGAAAGCATTCCCACCGTAGAAAATCTGGCGCGCACCGCCTTCAATATTTTGAAAGCCGCTTATAAAGATCGTTACGGCACCGGGCTGCGCCTGCACAAGCTGGTCTTGCACGAAACGCCGAATTGCTGGGCCGAGATCAGCGAGGACTGAGATTGACTAGCGCCGTCATGACGGATCAGGATTTCATGCGGATAGCTTTAGCTGCCGCTGATCAGGCCCGTGCGCTGGGTGAGGTGCCTGTAGGCGCGGTACTGGTCAAGGCAGGCGAGATCATTGCCACAGGCTTTAATCAGCCCATAGGTCGTCATGATCCGACAGCGCACGCTGAAATTGCCGCACTGCGCGCTGCAGCTGAGCTGCTGGGCAATTATCGTTTGCCCGGCTGTACCTTGTATGTGACGCTGGAGCCTTGCGTGATGTGCGCCGGCGCCATGCTGCATGCCCGCCTGTCGCGGGTGGTGTTTGGTGCGGCCGATCCCAAGACAGGTGCCTGTGGTTCAGTGCTGAATTTATTCGCCGAAGCGAAGCTGAACCATCATGCCGAACTGACGGGTGGTGTGCTGGCCGAAGAATGCGGCACAATGCTGTCAGAATTTTTTGCTGAACGCCGCAGCCAGAGCCGCAACAAGCTGCCTTGATACGGAAACCCGCCATGATCCAGTCGCGCCAGATCGCCATCGTTGCCCCCAGCGGCTATGCCACTGATGCCGCTGATTTTGAGCGCGGCCTGTGGCGTCTGCGCGCACTGGGTCATCAGGTGCATGATTTTTCCAAAGACTATCCGCGTCATCAGCGTTTCGCTGCCACCGACACCGAGCGTCTCGCTCAGCTGCATGCCGCAGCACGACATCCCGATGTAGAGATCATCATCGCCCTGCGCGGTGGTTACGGGCTGTCACGGCTCTTGCCTGACATTGATTTTGGTTTGCTCGCGCATAGCGGCAAACTATTTGTCGGCCATAGTGATTTCACGGCACTGCAATTAGGCTTGCTGGCCAAAACCGGCAAGGCAAGTTTTGCCGGTCCCATGATCTGTGATGATTTCAGTCGGCTCGATATCAGCGAGTTCACGCACAAGCATTTCTGGGGCTGTATTGACCAGTCCAGTTACCAGATTGAGATACCGTACACAGGCAATCAGGCGCTGGAGGTCACGGGCAGGCTGTGGGGCGGTAATCTGGCCATGCTGGCGCATCTGGCAGGCACCCCCTGGATGCCTGAAGTTGATGGCGGCATTTTGTTCATTGAAGATGTGAATGAACATCCCTTCCGCATCGAGCGCATGTTGCTGCAGCTCTGGCATGCGGGCGTGCTGAGTCGCCAGAAAGCCATCCTTTTCGGTGATTTTTCAGGCTACAAGCTGAGCGACTATGACAATGGGTATGATTTCAACAGCATGCTGTCCGAGCTGCGCCAGCGCTTTGGCCTGCCGCTGCTGCAGGGCCTGCCGTTTGGACACACCAGAGACAAACTAACCTTGCCGGTAGGTGCGCAGTGTTCGCTCAGGTCGGACGAGCAGGGATTGAAGCTGAGTCTGGACGATTATCCTAGCCTGGCTACCCGGGCTTAATTTCTCCCGTCATCCGCAAATCCTCAGAAGCGCAGACCGCATCTCTCTCCTGCCGGATGATAAAATCGCTGTCTTCCCTGTTTCATGCTGCCGGCATAATCTTCCGGACTGTGTATTGACAGCATTTTTTCGCTATTCCGCTCTTACAAGGTCTTCGCTTGCTCTCCACCGCTAATATCACCATGCAGTTCGGCGCCAAGCCGCTTTTTGAAAATATTTCCGTCAAATTCGGTGACGGCAATCGCTATGGCCTGATCGGTGCCAACGGTTGTGGCAAATCTACTTTCATGAAAATTCTGGGCGGTGATCTCGATCCTTCTTCCGGCAATGTCATGCTGGATGTGAATGAGCGTCTGGGCAAACTGCGTCAGGATCAGTTTGCTTATGAAGAGATGCGTGTGCTGGATGTGGTGATGATGGGCCACACTGAAATGTGGGCGGCCATGAGCGAACGTGATGCTATCTACGCCAATCCTGAGGCCACGGATGACGATTATATGAAAGCGGCCGATCTGGAAGCCAAGTTTGCCGAGTACGACGGCTATACGGCTGAAGCGCGCGCGGGTGAATTATTGTCCGGTGTTGGTATTCCGAATGATCAGCACAGTGGCCTGATGAGCACGATTGCTCCGGGCTGGAAATTACGCGTCTTGCTGGCTCAGGCGCTGTTTTCCAATCCGGATATTTTGCTGCTCGATGAGCCGACCAATAACCTCGACATCAACACCATACGCTGGCTGGAAGATGTGCTGAATGCGCGTAACTCAACGATGATCATCATCTCGCACGACCGGCACTTTTTAAATCAGGTGTGCACGCATATGGCCGACATGGATTACGGTACTCTGAAAATCTATCCCGGTACCTACGACGATTACATGCTGGCTTCTTCACAGGCGCGTGCGCAGCAAATGTCAGCCAATACCAAGGCCAAGGAAAAAGTCGCCGAGCTGCAGGATTTCGTGCGCCGTTTCTCTGCCAATAAATCCAAAGCGCGTCAGGCCACTTCACGTGCCAAGCAGATTGAAAAAATCAAGATCGAAGATGTCAAACCTTCTTCGCGCCAGAATCCTTTTATACGCTTTGAAGGTGAAAAGAAACTGCACAGGCTGGCCGTTGAGACGCAGAGCATAGGCAAAGCTTACGATCATCAGCTGTTCAAGAATTTCAGTATTTCGGTTGAGGCGGGTGAGAAGATTGCCATCATTGGCGAAAATGGCGCTGGCAAAACCACGCTGCTGCGTTGCATAGGCGGTGAGGTTTGCAAGCTTGAACCGGATACGGGTGTCGTGAAATGGGCTGAGAACGCCGACGTCGGTTATATGCCTCAGGACCCTACGGAAGAATTTGCGGAAGAAAAAATTCTGACCGACTGGATGGGTTACTGGACGCAGGAAGGGGATGATGATCAGGCGGTGCGCTCTATCCTGGGACGCTTGCTGTTCTCTGGTGACGATGTCAAAAAATTCGTACGTGTGCTGTCGGGTGGCGAGAAGGGCCGCATGATGTATGGCAAGCTGATGCTGGGGCGACATAACGTTTTGCTGATGGATGAGCCGACCAATCACATGGACATGGAATCGATTGAGTCGCTCAATATCGCTCTGGAAAAATATGCCGGCACCCTGATATTCGTTTCGCATGATCGTGAATTCGTGTCGTCGCTGGCTAATCGCATACTTGAAGTCAAGAACGGCGAGATCATCGACTTCAAGGGCGGCTATGAAGAATATCTGACGATGCAGGGTATTGAGTAAGGCGGCAAGCTGCTGTGACAGTTAGCTAAAACGCGACTGAAACTTTACCGAAACGCAAGGCATATGTAAGCGATATGCAAGCAGTAGGTATCTCAGAAAATACAGCAGCGTATCTTTGAATCAAGCAGAGAAAGTCAGGCATGGATATCAAGACGGTTGAATTTGAACGACCTGACGCAGAGGGTGCGAGCTGTGTCAGCTCAGCCTGGGCGCGCGTGCCAGAGCCGCTTTCAGCGCAGCAGCGCAATCAGCTCAAGGACAAGATACGTCGCTTGCTGAAAGAAAAAAATGCAGTGCTGGTGGCGCATTACTACGTCGACGCGGATCTGCAGGATCTGGCAGAAGAAACCGGCGGCTGTGTGTCGGATTCGCTGGAGATGGCGCGTTTCGGACGCGACCATGCAGCTCAGACGCTGGTGGTTGCCGGTGTGCGCTTCATGGGTGAAACGGCCAAGATACTTTCACCTGAAAAAACCATACTGATGCCTGATTTGGATGCGACTTGTTCGCTCGATCTGGGTTGTCCAGCGGACGAATTCGCAGCATTTTGTGATGCGCATCCGGATCGCACGGTGGTGGTGTATGCCAATACCAGTGCGGCCGTCAAAGCACGGGCTGACTGGATGGTGACTTCATCGATTGGATTGGATATCGTGGCGCATCTGCATGCGCAAGGTAAAAAAATTCTGTGGGCGCCGGACCGGCATTTGGGCAGTTATATACAAAAACAAACCGGTGCCGATATGCTGCTGTGGCAGGGCTCTTGTCTGGTGCATGATGAATTCAAAGGGCTTGAGCTGGAATTGCTCAAGCGCGAACATCCTGAGGCAAAAATTCTGGTTCACCCTGAATCGCCGGCCGCTGTAGTGGCGCTGGCCGATGTGGTGGGCTCGACCTCGCAATTGATTGCAGCGGCTCAGCAGTTGGATGCGACTGAATTTGTGGTCGCCACTGACAATGGCATCTTGCACAAGATGCGCATGGCGGCGCCCGGCAAAGTTTTCATAGAAGCGCCAACAGCGGGCAACAGCGCGACTTGTAAGAGTTGTGCTCACTGCCCGTGGATGGCCATGAATGGCTTACAGAATCTGGCTGAGGTACTTGAGTCAGGCCGGAACGAAATTCAAGTGGACGCAGGCATACGCGAGAAGGCTGTGGTGTGTATCGACCGCATGCTGGATTTCGCGGCAGCGCGTAAAGCGAATGTGCGTCCTTCCTCTGATCTGGCTGCTGAGCAAACTTTGTTCAGTGGCATAGGACCGGCGTAACTATATTTCGCTGAGTCTGATTTAAAAAACACGCCTCTATGAGTACGCTTAACAATCCCTTCGCCCCTTTTGATCCGGCCTTGTCGCTGGCCTTTGAAGCTAATGTGCGCGCCGCATTGGCAGAAGACATAGGCACGGGTGACTGGACGGCGATGCTGGTGCCTGCTGATGCAAAAGCCAGAGCGAGTGTCATCGTGCGTGAAGATGCTGTGCTGTGTGGTGCGCCCTGGTTTGAAGCGGTGATGCTTCAGGTCGATCCATCGATGACGATTGACTGGAAATTTTCTGAGGGCGACCTGATGCCCGCCAATGCGGAGGTCTGTCATATCACTGCGCCAGCGCGCGCCTTGTTGACGGCTGAGCGTTCGGCGCTGAATTTTTTGCAGTTGCTGTCAGGCGTTGCTACAGTGACGCGTGACTATGTCAGGATGATTCAGGGCACTGCTGCAGCCATACTCGATACGCGCAAGACACTTCCGGGACTGCGTCTGGCGCAAAAATATGCGGTACGTGTGGGCGGCGGACAGAATCAGCGACTGGCTTTGTATGATGGCATCCTGATCAAAGAAAACCATATCGCTGCTGCGGGTAGTATCAAGGCTGCTATGGCATCGGCGCTCGCCTTGCATGCCGGTGTTTCTATACAAATCGAGGTGGAAAATCTGCAAGAACTGGAGCTTGCTCTGAGTGCGGGCGCCACATCTGTCTTGCTCGATAATTTCTCTACCGAACAAATGTGCAGTGCAGTAGCCATCAATGCAGGCAGAGCTTTGCTGGAAGCTTCGGGTGGTATCAATCGCGAGACACTGCGTGCGATTGCCGAGACAGGTGTCGATCGTATATCCATAGGTAGTCTCACCAAAGATATTCAAGCCACGGATTATTCATTGCGGATTATCGGCTGATTAAGTCATCAGTCCTTTTAGGTAGGCAGTCCTCTCAGGTAATCATTCTTCTCAAATATCCCTCCCAGAATTTTATTCCCGCCTAGGGAACTTTTCCGCAGCAGCATCAACTCATGTGCTTTCCATTCAAGACCATCAGTGTCAGGAGTATGCATGAGAGCCGATAATCAAACCGCTTTTAGAATCACGAATCTACCTGACGATTGTGTCGGTCTGATCGTGCACCATCTTGAACTTGATGACAAGAAGTTTCCTATTCTGGTGAGTTTGTCGGCATGGGGCCGAATCAGCAAAGCGATGCTCAGTCAACTCCAGCCCTGGATGAATCCGCATGAGCATGCCTGTCGTTTGATCGATCAGGTATCTGTTGGCAAATATTCCATCATTCCCACGATGAATCTTGTGACGCGATTTGCACCATTTTTCAACGATGGGCGTTTAGAACAGGAAATAAGAATTTCCTGTGGAATGACAAGCAATAAAACAGTGAATGCATTGCTGATGCTGGCCCGTGCAGGCGACAACATGGAGCCCAGCGCAAAGCAGGCACTGATGCTTCATGTAAAAAATCAATCCATACTCGAAGGGAAGAATGACGGCGAATACACCCGAAGTCACTTTCTGGAAGGCAGAAATACCGTTGTTGAAATTCTTGCGGCCTGCGGTATTCAAGTTTTTGAATTAAAGCGAGAAAAGAAAAAAGAACCTTTATT
>CAIQLE010000281.1 GCA_903872555.1 uncultured bacterium | reverse complement strand
CTGAACCGTCTGCTGAGGCAAAAGCCTGCTGCGCTTTATCTGAGCCTGGCAGATGCCACCCACATAGCGAATGTGAAAAAATTTTTGCAGGATGAGCAATATCTCGCCTTACTGGAGCTGGGGCCGGAACTGAACTGCAGTTAAGTGAGTAAGAAAAACAGCGCGGGCACAGGAATTGCACATGACAGCTATTGAAATTTCTCACCTCAACGCCATTTGCAGAATCAAGGCAATCAACTTGCAGGCATCACACTAGGAGCCGACATGAACCTGATCTATAACAGCGAGCTTTACAGTGTCGTCGAATTCGGCGCTGATGCAGGACTGGAAACTATGCGCTTTGGCGGCTATGAAATTCTCGACAAACCCGGCAAGCGCGAAATTTTTATCGCCGGCCCTATGGCAGAATCTTTTCGTCAGCATGTGCGCGAATTAATTGTCGGCGAACCTAGCGTTGAAGAAATTGATGAATTCCTCGATAGCTATGGACCTATGATGGCGCAGTCTGTCGTTCTGCACTGAGACGGCACCCGCAATCACCTCAGACGCCGATCAGGTACTGCGCTTTACATCAAGCCTTATCTCCACCTTCACGGTCAGCTGCTGCTGGCCGAATTTTTTGTGTAGCATTCAGCAGATGCGCAGCAACTCCCGTCCCGTCACCAGCAATCAGACTGGCCCAAATGAACAGCTCACGGCCTTGGTCAAAAAACATGCTGATACAGATTTTTTAAAGCCGCTCTCAGACAACAGCCTTTCTGCCTTCGAGTACAGCATGGCTGTCTGGCGCGATCACGGCAGCAAGCCACTTATCATTGATGCAGGTTGCGGCGTGGGACTGTCCACGCGGCGTCTTGCTGCACAATATCCTGATCACTTCGTTATTGGTATCGATCAGTCAGCCGACCGACTTGAGCGGGCTGTGCAGTGGGACGGCAAACTGCCAGAGAATTACCTCACTGTGCGCGCCGATCTGGTGGATTACTGGCGGCTGATGCTGAAACATGCCATCCATCCTGAGCAGCATTACCTGCTCTATCCCAACCCCTGGCCTAAGAAAGATCAACTCATACGCCGTTGGCACGGGCATCCGGTTTTCCCTGTGATCGTAGCCTTGGGTGGCCGCATAGAATGCCGTAGCAACTGGGAAATTTATATCGCTGAGTTTGCAGCTGCAGCAGGTCAGCTGAGCGGGCAAGTCACTGACTATCAGGCGCACATCATCGATTCATCGGCAGCCCTCACACCCTTTGAAGAAAAATATGCCGCATCAGGCCATGGTCTGTGGCGCTGTGAGATACAGCTGAGCGCTGCGGATAAGGCGCGCTGATAAAACAGGCAGCGCAGCGTTTCGTGATACCGTTACCTACATCTTCACCTGACTACTTTATCCATGTGCCAGCTTCTCGGCATGAACTGCAATGTACCCACCGACATTGTGTTCAGCTTTACAGGTTTTGCAACACGCGGCGGCCTTACCGACGAACACAAAGACGGTTGGGGCATTGCCTTCTTTGAAGGAACAGGCGTGCGCCTGTTCGTCGACCATCAGTCTGCGGTCGCCTCGCCAGTGGCCGAGCTGATCAAGCGTTATCCCATCCAATCAAAGAATGTGATTGCGCATATACGCAAAGCCACTCAGGGACAGGTCGCGCTGGAAAACTGCCATCCCTTTGTACGAGAGCTTTGGGGACGCTACTGGGTCTTTGCTCACAATGGGGACCTGAAAAACTTTGCGCCCGTGTTGGACGGGGCATTCCGGCCTGTAGGCACCACGGACAGTGAACTGGCCTTCTGTTATTTGCTGCAAGAATTGCGCAAACGCTTTGGCAATGTTGCTCCCGACACGCCGGCCCTGAAAATCGCACTGGATGAATTGACACGCGCTATCGCCAGCTATGGGGTTTTCAATATGATGCTGTCGGATGGTTCGGCACTGTTCGCGCATTGCTCTACGCGCCTGCACTATATCGTTCGTCAGTATCCGTTTGAAGAAGCCAAACTGTCTGACGAAGATTTATCGGTTGATTTTTCCGAAGTGACGACACCGAATGACCGGGTGGCCATCATTGTCACCGAGCCGTTGACCACCAATGAAAACTGGCATGCCTTCAGTGTCGGCGAGTTGAAGGTCTTTGTCGATGGCAAGCCGCTGAATTAATACTGAGTTCACTGTGTATTAACTCAGACCGGATTGCCATCGGGCCAGTATCGTGCGTATTCACGGCTCAATTTTGACGCCGCTGAAATTTACAAATTAGGCGCCAGCCAAACTTCCATCTGTTGCACTGATACGCCACGGCGTTCAGCCATGTCACGCACCTGATCCTGACCTATTTTGCCAACGGTGAAATACTTCGATTCCGGATGCGCAAAATAGAAACCTGAGACAGCCGCGCCGGGGAACATGGCATACGACTCGGTCAGGCTCATGCCTATATCTTCCGCTTCCAGTATGCGGAACAGATCCGCCTTCACGGTGTGCTCAGGGCAGGCCGGATAGCCGGGAGCAGGACGTATGCCGCGATAGGCTTCGGCAATCAGTGCCTCATTGCTCAGGTCTTCATCGCTGGCAAAGCCCCATAAATCTTTACGCACACGTTCATGCAGATATTCGGCAAAAGCTTCTGCAAGACGGTCTGCCAGTGATTTGAGCATGATGGATGAATAATCATCATGCGCATCTTCAAAACGCTTCTCGTATTTTTCTATCCCTATGCCCGAGGTCACGGCGAACATGCCCAGGTAATCGGTAATGCCTGAAGATTTAGGTGCAATGAAATCAGCCAGACACTGATTGGGACGCGCGACACCATCAATCACCGGTTTTTCATTTTGCTGACGCAGGCCGTAGTAAGTGAAAGCGACTTCGCTGCGTGTCTCATCGGTATAGACTTCAATGTCATCATCATTGATGCTATTGGCAGGCAGTATGGCCATCACGCCATTCGCCGTCAGCCAGCGACCTTCCACAACTTTCTTCAGCAAGGCCAGACCTTCTTTGTAGACATTGCTGGCGGACTCGCCTACGACCGGATCTTTCAGTATGGCCGGATAAGGACCTGCCAGATCCCAGGTCTGGAAAAAAGGACCCCAGTCTATGTAGTTGGCCAGTATCGCCAGATCCAGATTACGGAAATGGCGGCGACCTATGAATTTCGGTTTGTGCGGCGCGAACTTACCTTCGAAAGACAAGGCCATCTTGTTCTTGCGTGCCGCCTCAAGGCTGAGCAGTGGCAGCGCTTTCTTACCTGCATGCTGAACTCTTATGCGCTCATAGTCAGTGGCAATGTCAGCGATATATTGCTCGCGTGATTCAGGTGTCAGCAACGACTGCGCCACCGATACAGAACGCGAAGCATCAGCCACATACACCACTGGGCCTTCATAGTTAGGCGCAATCTTGACCGCCGTATGTGCACGACTGGTGGTGGCGCCGCCAATCAGAAGCGGCGTTTTCAAAGCACGGAAATGGGGGTCACGCTGCATTTCTTTGGCCACATGCGCCATTTCTTCCAGCGAAGGTGTAATCAATCCTGAGAGTCCGATGATGTCTGCATTTTCTTCCTTGGCCTTAGCCAGAATTTCAGCCGCAGGCACCATCACGCCCATATTGACGACTTCAAAGTTATTACACTGCAAAACCACAGAGACAATGTTCTTGCCTATGTCATGCACATCGCCCTTGACGGTTGCAATCACGATCTTGCCCTTGGGCTTGGAGGCCTGGCCCGTGCGACGTTCTTCTTCGGCTTTTTCTTCTTCGATGAAGGGCACCAGATGCGCTACCGCCTGTTTCATCACGCGCGCTGATTTCACGACCTGAGGCAAAAACATTTTGCCCTGACCGAAAAGATCACCAACGATGTTCATGCCATCCATCAGCGGACCTTCGATCACATGGATAGGGCGGCCACCGCTGTCTGCGACTTGCGCGCGCGCCTCTTCGGTGTCTTCGACTATCCACTGCGTGATGCCATGTACCAGTGCATGCGCCAGCCGCTTTTGAACCGGCTGATCACGCCAGACCAGATTTTGTTCTTCTTTTTTATCGCCGGCCTTCAGGGTCGCGGCCAGTTCAATCATGCGCTCAGTTGCATCATCACGACGGTTCAGTACCACGTCTTCGGCACGCTCACGCAATTCAGGATCGAGGTCGTCATACACGCCCACCATGCCTGCGTTGACGATGCCCATGCTCATACCCGCTTTGATCGCGTGATATAAAAACACCGTATGTATAGCTTCGCGCGCAGGATCATTGCCACGGAAAGAAAAACTCACATTCGAGACACCGCCACTGACTTTGGCATGCGGCAGATTTTCACGTATCCAGCGTGTGGCTTCGATGAAATCAACGGCGTAATTATTGTGCTCTTCGATACCGGTAGCGACGGCAAAAATATTCGGATCGAAAATAATATCTTCTGGTGGGAAGCCTATCGTCTCGACCAGCAGTTTGTAGGCACGTGTACAGATTTCAGTCTTGCGGGCATAAGTGTCAGCCTGACCACTTTCATCAAACGCCATCACGATCACGGCGGCGCCATAGCGTCGGCAGAGATTGGCCTGACGTAAAAATTCTGGTTCGCCTTCTTTGAGTGAAATCGAATTAACGATCGCCTTGCCCTGCACGCACTTTAAGCCCGCCTCGATCACTGACCATTTTGATGAATCGATCATGATAGGCACGCGCGCAATATCGGGCTCTGAGGCAATCAGATTCCGGAAGCGCGTCATCGCTGCCACCGAATCCAACATCGCCTCATCCATATTGATATCGATGACCTGCGCACCGTTTTCCACCTGCTGGCGTGCTACAGCCAGCGCTTCTTCATACTGCTCATTCAGGATCATGCGCGCAAAGGCTTTTGATCCCGTCACGTTAGTACGCTCGCCCACATTCACGAATAGCGAATCTTCATCAATGACAAAAGGCTCCAGACCGGACAGCTGCATCTGATGCAGATGGGTGGGTATCTTGCGTGGCGCAACTTTGCTCACCGTGCCGGCGATCGCTTTGATGTGCTCGGGTGTGGTACCACAGCAGCCGCCGGCGATATTGACGAAACCGCTTTCTGCAAAATCTTTCAGCAGAGACGAAGTGACATCCGGCGTTTCATCAAAGCCTGTGTCAGACATGGGGTTGGGCAGACCAGCATTCGGATAGATGCAGACAAAGGTCTCTGCAATCTTGGATAACTCTTCGGCATACGGGCGCATCAGGGTAGCCCCTAAAGCGCAGTTCAGACCGATGGTCAGGGGGCGTGCATGACGCACCGAATTCCAGAACGCTGTGACAGTCTGACCAGACAAGATGCGACCAGAGGCATCCGTCACCGTGCCTGAAATCATGATGGGCAGTCGCTTGCCTGAATCTTCAAAAAATTTATCGACCGCAAACAGAGCGGCCTTGCAATTAAGCGTATCGAATACGGTTTCAACCAGTAGCACATCGGCACCGCCTTCAACCAGCGCCATGGTCTGCTCATAGTAGGCCGCAACGAGCTGATCGAAACTCACATTGCGCGCACCAGGATCATTCACATCCGGTGAAATAGATGCGGTCTTGGGTGTGGGGCCAAGCGCGCCGGCAACATAGCGTGGCTTGTCGGGTGTTGAATACTTGTCGCAGGCGGCACGTGCGATTCTGGCGGCTTCAAGATTCATTTCACGCGCCAGATGCGCCATGTGATAGTCGTCCTGAGCGATCGTGGTCGCGCCAAAGGTATTGGTCTCGATCAGATCGGCGCCGGCTGCCAGATACTGTTCGTGAATTTCCTGAATGATGTGTGGCTGGGTCAGCGTCAGTAATTCATTATTGCCCTTGACGAAGACGTCCTTGCCCGGCACAGAAAAGTCGGCGAAACGCTGGCCGCGATAATCTTCTTCCGTCAGTTTGTAGCGCTGGATCATGGTGCCCATCGCTCCGTCAAGAATCAGGATACGTTTGGCCAGCAAGCTGCGCAGTTGTGTTTCAACGGGAGAAGGAAGATCGCGTTTCATCGGATTAGCAGTCGAAGAAATAAAAAAACCCGGACAGCAAAGCTAGGCCGGGTGTGCGTGCCGCTTTAGCAGTATTTTTTAGGAGACTTGGACTCCGGCGCCCGCAAGCTGGTATTGACTATAAAAAATCAAATCGGCGCACGCAAGATTATACGGGAATTCAGGCCTTGCCTATGAGCTGCTGTCCTACGTCCAGTGCAAAACCCTGCAAGAAAAGATTCGCAGCCAGACGTTTGCCGCCGGGCTTTTGCAATTGGGTCAGCACCAAGGAAGCCTCGCCGCAGGCCACGGTGATGCCTGACTGGTCAATCGCCAGTACCTGACCTGGCTTGCCCTGAGCTTCTGACAACTGTGCATCCCAGATTTTTAATGCCACATCAGCTGCATGCACGACTGCACCGGGGAAGGGATTAAAAGCACGGATACGCCGCAAAAGCACACTTGCCGGCAATTGAAAATCCAGCGCCGCTTCATCTTTGCTAATTTTCGCAGCGTAGGTGATGCCTTCGGCAGGCTGTGGTGTTGCTTGCAACTTGCCTTGCTCCAGACTGCGTAAAGCCTCAACGATCATGCGCCCGCCCATGTGCGCCAGACGATCATGCAAGGCCGCTGTCGTGTCTTGCGGGGAGATGGACTCGTGTTCAGTCAATAACATCGCGCCTGTATCCAGACCTTCATCCATTTGCATGATGGTGATACCGGTCTCGGCGTCTCCGGCTTCTATCGCCCGGTGTATAGGCGCCGCGCCGCGCCAGCGCGGCAGCAATGAGGCATGAATATTGATGCAGCCCATCCTAGGTATCTGCAGCACTGTTGTTGGCAGTATCAGCCCATACGCAGCCACCACCATCACATCATGCGGGGTATCGCGTAAGAGTGCATGAGCCTGGGCAGCAGCTTCAGGAAATTTACCGTCTAGTCGCAGTGACACAGGCTGGGCGACGGGTATCTGATGTTGCAGGGCGAATTGTTTGACTGGTGAGGGATGCAATTGCATGCCGCGCCCCGCAGGACGATCGGGCTGAGTCAGCACCAGTGGAATCGTAAAGCCCGCCCCATGGAGTGCCGCCAGCGCCGTGGCCGCGAACTCAGGCGTACCGGCAAAAATGACTTTCATCGCCTCAGCGTGCCATCTCAGGGTCGCGCTCTTTTTTCATCTCGCGCTCTTCTTTTTGCATCTTGGCCTTGATACGGTTGCGCTTTAAAGGCGATAAATATTCAACAAACACCTTGCCCTTGAGATGATCCATTTCATGCTGCACGCAGACAGCCAGCAGGCCTTCGGCTTCAATCGTCTGCACCTTGCCATCTGCATCGAAGGCTTTCACGCGCACCCGGGCCGGGCGTTCCACACCATCGTAAATTCCCGGCACGGAGAGACACCCTTCGTCGTACACCGAGCGCTCTTCGCTGGCCCAGACTATCTCTGGATTAATCAGTACACGCAACTGATCGCGCGTGTCTGACTCATCAATCAGAATCAGTTGCTCATGCACATCCACCTGGGTCGCAGCCAGACCAACACCATGCGCGTCATACATGGTCTCTGCCATGTCGGCCACTAATTTTTTGAGGCGATCATCGAATGTCGTAACCGGCTTGGCGATCTTGTGCAAGCGAGCATCGGGGTAGCGGAGGATAGTTAAGAGAGCCATACAACTTTTGCGCAACAAAGGCGAGAAATTCAGAAAATCGTGTTCGGAATTGGCAAGGGCTGATGCAAAATCCTACTCGCTTTTGCAGCGCGAGAACTCAGATCAAAGTGCAATTACCAGCCAATTACTGTCTAACAACGCGTCAGACATCACGAAACACGAGAGTGAGATAACGATGAAAAAGTGTAGCACAGCTGCCCTCTGTCTCGCTCTGGCAATCAGCAGTGCCCCATGGGCACATGCAAGCTGTGAATTCCTTCAACAAGCACCTGATGCGCATGTGGTGGTTCAGGGTGACACCCTATGGGATATCGCCGCCAGATTCCTGAATAATCCCTGGTGCTGGCCTCAGGTGTGGGAACCCAATCGTGAGCATATTCATGACCCTCACTGGATTTATCCGGGGCAGACCATCGTCTTTGATCGCGCACATGGCAAGTTGCTTGTGAAGACGGCTGAAATATCTGTCGCAGCCTCAGACATTACAAAACTCACTCCACGCGCGCGCGCAGAATCCCTGCGGCCTGAGGCTCTGCCGACGATCGCACCGCACTTGCTCAGTTTTCTCCGACATACGCCACTGATCAGCATCACTGCGCTGAAACAAGCGCCAAAAATCATACGCTTTGATGAAGGCCGTGGCATGTCGGGCACGGGTGATGTGGCCTTTGTCGAGGGCGAGCTGCAAGGGCAAAGGCAATTCGAGCTGCTGCGGCCATTTCGGGAAATCAAAGATCCTGCGTCAGGAAAATTACTTGCGCTGAGCAGCTTGCGTTTGGGCCGGGCGCTCTGGCAGGCCTCTGAAGGAGCACGACTGCATCGCTTTCGGATTCAATCTTCTGATAGTGAAATCTTGCCCGGCGACCTGCTCCTGCCTGCGACCACTGATAGTGGGCTGCAGGCCATACCTCATGCGGCCAACAGCATGACGGGTCAGGTCGCTGCCCTGATGCGCGCGGGTCGCTGGGCGGGCCTGCATGATGTGGTCGCACTCAACCGCGGAACAGCAGAGGGCATGGATGCAGGCAGTGTCGTGCGCGTAGAGAGGCAAGTTAAAATGGCTGATCTCAAGCCAAGCACGGGCAGACTGCCAACAATCATGTCTCAAGAAGTCGCCACCTTATTCGTCTTTGAAGTTCTGGAACAGACTTCACTGGCGCTGGTCATGCGGGCTGAGCATGAATTCACCATCGGTGATGTATTCCATAGCACCACCGCGTCACCCGGTTCCGCAGCCAACACCATGGCCAGCAGCAGACCATGATCGTCACCGACGATCTGGCCTTGTGGCTCAGGTTGATGCTGACTGATGGCATAGGCCCGCAGACCGCACGGCAATTGCTAAGTCATTTCGGACTGCCTGACACTATTTTCAGCGCCGGCTTTGCGGCCCTGCAAAAATGCGTGTCAGAAAAACTCGCCTATGCGCTGAGTGCCGCACCTGACGAAGCAATGCAGGAACAGATCGCACTCACGCTGGCATGGGCCGGACAGGCTGGAAATCATGTGCTGACGCTGGCCGATGCGCACTATCCCCCCTCCCTGCTCAGTATTTCTGATCCGCCGCCACTGCTGTATGCCAAAGGTCGTATCGAATTATTGTCCCGTCCGGCCATGGCCATCGTCGGCAGCCGCAATGCCACTGTACAGGGCATGCAACATGCCGAGCGCTTTGCGCAGCTGCTGAGCAGCGCGGGGCTGACGGTTATTTCTGGTTTGGCTCTAGGTATCGATGCAGCAGCGCATGCGGGCGCACTCACTTCAACCCCCGAACAGGGCTCGACGATTGCCGTGACCGGCACCGGCTTAGATCTGGTCTACCCGGCCAAGCATAGAGCACTGGCGCACAAGATAGCCGAAGAAGGCTGCCTTTTGAGCGAATATCCACTAAAAACCCCGGCGATTGCCGCGAATTTCCCGCGCCGTAACCGCATCATCAGCGGCCTGTCACTGGGGGTGCTGGTGGTTGAGGCGGCAGCGCAGTCGGGTTCGCTGATCACGGCACGCAGTGCACTGGAGCAGGGCAGGGATGTCTTTGCCATTCCCGGATCCATCCATTCGCCGCTCTCCAAGGGCTGTCATTTACTGATCAGGCAGGGCGCAAAACTGGTGGAATCGGCTAAGGACATCATGGAAGAATTGCGCTGGACTGAATCAGACCTGGTTACTGCAGATGCAGCGCCTGCTGCGCCGCAACAAAACGCTTCGCGTACAGCGGACCCGACACTGGAAAAATTATTATCAGCCGCAGGCCATGATCCGGTTTCGGTTGACCAACTAGCAGAACGCAGCGGGCTGAATACCGCTCAGATTCAGGCGGCTTTATTCACACTGGAAATGCAGGGTCAGATTGAATTAATGCCTGGCGGTCAGTATCGGCAGCTTTTTTAAAGTATTTCCCGTATTGCTTATTCGATATTCACCTCGGCT
>CAIQLE010000280.1 GCA_903872555.1 uncultured bacterium | reverse complement strand
CTGTTCGGCATGGTTTTCTTGATCACACGATCCAGATTTTCACCGGCCTGCACCTGATAAGTGGCTGTGGCTCCATTCGCCTTCATCGCTTCGCGGGCAATCTGAGCCAGCTCAGGATCAACTTCAGGCTTGGCGGCAGCATGCGCTGCAGGCTTATGTTTTTTGGCAGCGAGTCGGGCATGAGCAGGCTCGTGCTTGTCTTCAGCTGGCTTGTCAGCTGCAGCTTTCTCAACCGGCTTCTCAGCAGATTTTTCGGCAGGCTTATCCGCCGCCTTAGCCACGGCTTTCTCGGCCGGCTTGTCAGCAGCTTTGTCTGCGGGCTTGTCGGCAGGTTTAGCAGCGACGGCTTCTTCCGGTTTCTTAGGCTCACCTTTGGGGGCAAATGCCTTAGGGCTGGCATTTTTTGGATAAGGCTTGGAAGGCAGATCCGGTTCAGCGGGAGGCTCGGCCTTCGCTTCCTTGGCATCTTTGCCGTCCTTGTGTTCGTCCTTGTGGGCATCGGCCTTCGGTGGTTCAGCCTTAGGCGGATCATTGGCCAGGGCTGCACCGCTGCACAGCAGTGCGAGGCAGGCAATCAGGAGTTGGCGTTGAGCGAGTTTCATAGTCCTCTCCGGGTTTCTTAGAAGGGTGTGGCGACCCAGTCGCCTGAGCGTGCCACATTATTCGGTCCGGCCAGTTTGCGCACGACTGAACTGTCGCCGCCAACACTGACCACTTCCACCAGCGCCAGATGCTCGGCGCTGTCCGGCTCGAGTATGTGAGCCGGCAAGTATTCACGATTCATCAGCAAGAGCTGATCACCGACGGACAGGCCTGCGCCTTTACCACCGTTGATGAGCCAGCCCTTACCGGTTTCCTGCATCACATTGAAGGTCTGAGGACGGCATCCAAAGTCGGTGTCAAGCCGTTGCTGCCAGCGACCAATCACATTGTCGAGCTCGGACAAGAGACCGGGCGGCAATGGCTGGCTGGTGTGACGGATTTCCTGTTCAGGAAAGAACAGGGGCACCGCATCCTGCCAAAGCAAACGCTGGTTGCCACGCTCGACTATCGTGAGCCTGAGTACAAAAGGCACGGGTGCCCGGCGCGGCGGCTCATCGTTCAGATAATCTTTGACGGCCTTGATCTTCTCGTCAATCTGCTGCTCTCGGGTTTGCGCCGGACGGACGGGCTCGATACCCGCAGCGCCAGACGGCAACACTTCAATCAGCATCTGATACGGAGAAATATCCGGCACTGCACCTGTCAACTGACGCTCATAGGTGTTTTCCGGTACCACAGCCGATTTCGACAACTGCCATTTACGACCGGCACTGACTCGCGCCACAAAACGGGCACGCGTCTGCTTCAGGAAAGTCTGCCAGTAATACTGGTCGGCGCCACTCGAAGTGATGCGGGATGCCACATCCAGCGTCGCCTCACGACGATACCGCTGCAAGTTGGCGCGACAGACTTCTTCACTGGGCGTAATGCCCTTGCCTTCAGCAATGATGGCGGCCGATACGCCGTCTTCTGACTGCAGGTAATTCGTCACGCGCACGCCATTGACTTTCATGTCAGAGGTGATGCGTGTGTTCTCATGCAATTTGCCCGTGCTATCCACCCAGGCCGCTGTGCGGACACGGGTCTGTCCATCCATGGCTGCCTGAACCAGCGCATTTTGCAGCGCTTCCAGGCGCTTGCGCGGATCGGTTGGAAGCGGGGGTCCCTCAGCCGAAGCTGAGAACGCCGCGCCAGCCAGATTCAGCGCGAGCAGGATAGAGAAAAGACGGGACAGATGCATGATGAATTAACGGCGTGCGGCCAGCTGCGCCAGATACAGAACACGCAGATCGTTCACGACACGGCCATCCAGAGACAAGGTGGTCTCATAGGTGTCATCACCAATCGGTGTGATCGATTCCAACACAGCACCATAGATGATGCCCTGTACGCGGGTACGGAAAGTATCGCTGGTGATCATCATTTCAGCCACGGTGGTGGTGGCATCGAGCTGCTGACCATATACCTGTTCAGTCAGGGCGCGGTAAGCATCGAGCTTGGAGGCACGAATTGCCATCAGGCGCTGCTGGGAAGCATTTCTGTGGTTCTGGGTGCTGATGACGGCGTAGCCCGTGGCACGTACCGTCGCCTGACGCTCAGCCATAGGCGTAATCATGCTGACGGGCTCTTCGCCCTTGGCAACTGACTTAGCCTCTACAACGGCCTTAACTTCTGCGGCTGGCGCTGCTTTTGCTTCAGCAACCGGCGCCGCCTTGATTTCTGCAGCTGGCGCAGGCTGGACTTCAGCAGCCTTGATTTCAGCTCTCGCAGAAGCATTATCAGCGACGGCTACCGATGGCAGAGACTGGCAGGCCGAGATCAGCACAGCCAGTGACACCATTGTGCATTTGGACATTTTGTTCATGAATCACCCCTTTTGTAATCAGCAGCGCGCAGCACGCCGAACATTATTGCGGATATCCGGCAAATATTACCGGAAGGAACTTTCTCAGATGATGCCTGATTGAGCGCCTGATTTCACCGCTTTGCAAACTATTAACAGAAGGCAATAAACCTTCGCTCTCCCGGTTAATCGGCAGGTCGCTCGGGTTCTTTAATGGCAATGCACTATCTGCAGCGAGTTTTTCTTCCAGGCCATACCTCATGGCACATCACTTGCTTATAAGTTCCACGTGAGAACCTGTCAACGCAGCATCTAATTTGTAACTTATTGATTTTAAAGAATTATTAAAAAATGAACTTCCTCTCCATGTCAACTATTCGACAGCGCTTGTCGGGATTTGAGCTCTCAGGGCTCGGAATTCCCTTCCTTGTGCTATTGATCATGGCGATGTTGGTGGTCCCGCTGCACCCGATGCTGCTGGATATTTTGTTCACTTTTAACATTATGGTCAGCGTGGTGGTCATTATGATCGCCATCGGAACCAAAAAACCGCTGGATTTCTCGTCCTTCCCCTCTGTTTTGCTTTTTGCAACCATGTTGCGCCTGGCACTCAACGTGGCATCGACCCGCGTGATTCTGGTGAATGGCCATGAAGGCGAGCATGCAGCGGGCGCCGTGATTGCGGCTTTCGGCGAATTCGTTATCGCCGGTAATTATCTGGTGGGTTTCATCATTTTCGTGATCCTGATGATTATTAACTTCATCGTGGTCACCAAGGGCGCCGGACGCGTTTCCGAGGTTAATGCCCGCTTCACACTCGATGCCATGCCGGGCAAACAGATGGCGATTGACGCCGATCTGAACTCCGGCTCGCTCACGCAAGAACAAGCCAAGGCACGCCGCGAAGAAATCGCGCAGGAAGCCGACTTCTTCGGCTCCATGGACGGTGCCTCGAAATTCGTCTCCGGCGATGCCATGGCCGGTCTGCTGATTCTGATTATTAACGTCATCGGCGGCCTCGCCATCGGTGTCGCCCAGCACGGCCTGTCCTTTAGCGACGCCGGCAAACTGTATGTATTGCTGACCATCGGTGATGGTCTGGTCGCTCAGATCCCTTCCCTGTTCCTGTCACTGGCCACCGCCATCATCGTCACCCGTGTGACGACTTCGGAATCCATGACCGAGCAAGCAGTGTCGCAGTTATCCAATCCTACGGCGCTGTTCATCAGTGCCGGTATTTTGACCATACTCGGCGTCGTGCCGGGCATGCCGCATCTGGTTTTCCTGACGCTGGCTCTGGTGGCCGCCGGTCTGGGCCTGATGCTGATACAGAAAGAAGAAGTGGTCGCAGCCGACGCAGCACAACTGGCGGCTGAACCTAAGGTCGAGCCGGCAAAAGAGCTGGACTGGGACGATGTCGATCAGGTCGATCTGATTGGTCTGGAAATTGGTTATGGCCTGATCCCGCTGGTGAACCCTGAGTCGGGTGGTCAGCTGATGCCGCGCGTCAAAGGCGTCCGTAAAAAACTCTCCGCTGAACTGGGCTTCCTGATTCAGCCTGTGCGCATCCGTGATGCACTTAATCTGGATCCGGACGTGTATCACCTTGTTTTAAATGGTGTGGTGCGTGGCAAAGGTGAAATCAAGAGCGGTCGCGAACTGGCGATCAATCCCGGCAAAGTGTATGGCGAACTTGAAGGCATTCCTACTAAAGAACCCGCTTTCGGTCTGGATGCGGTCTGGATCGATCCTTCGCAACGCGACTACGCACGCACACTCGGCTATACCGTGGTTGATGCAGCGACAGCGATTGCGACTCACCTGAATAAAGTCTTGCGCGAAAACGCTTCTGAACTGCTGTCGCATGACGAGACCCAGCAACTGCTCGACAAGCTGGCCTCCAAGTCACCCAAGCTGGTAGAAGATCTGGTGCCGGGCAAGATGGCCCTGGGCGTAATTACCCGCACCCTGCAACATCTGCTGACCGAAGGCGTGGCGATACGCGATATGCGCACCATCGTCGAAACCCTGTCAGATGCCGCAGGCAAGACACAAGATCCGGAACAGCTGATGAGTTATGTACGTCCCAAGCTGGGCCGCATGATCGTCCAGGAACTGGTCGACATGAAAGAAAACCTGCCTGTCATGACGCTCGCCCCTGAGCTTGAGCAATTGCTGCACAACG
>CAIQLE010000279.1 GCA_903872555.1 uncultured bacterium | reverse complement strand
GATCAACTAAAACCAGACGTGCTGGTGCCACCCCATGTGTATCAAAGGCTTTACTTAACAAGCGATGATGTACAGATTCTGGAGGTGCCCATATCCAGGGCAGGCCGGCAAGCTCATGCCAGTCTTTACCCAGGATTCGTTTTTTCCAACCCTGAGGCGCAACGACGTTATAAGTGAATGATGTCAGTGTCAGTGCATGATCTTGACTGCCAATTTCACCCAGGTAGTAACCCACATCAAGTTCGCCATTTCTGATCTGCTTCTGTACCGAGCCTGACATGCCATGCTGTAAGTGGGTAGAAATTTGCGGATAGCCTTCAACCAGCATTTTCATAAAAGCACCCAGACGGGTGAATTCAGGGTCAAGGATGGTGCCTATTCTGAGTTGACCAGATAAGGTGGAATGCAGGGAATGGGCGGCCTGTATTAACTCTGCGCTGCTCGCCATGATTTTTTCTGCCAGAGGCAGAAGTTTTGCGCCATCGCTGCTCAGACTCATCCCAGCCGGGGTGCGCTTGAAAAGCTGAAGTTTCAAGCTCTGTTGCAGAGTTTTGATTTGCAGGCTGACGGCAGGTTGGGTCAGATACAGGCGTTCTGCTGCCCGGGTCAGATTTCCTTCGCGAGCGACTGCGATGAAGGCTTTTAGTTGGGTCAGATCCATCTCGGTTTATAAGAATATCTTATGAAGACTTTGATCATAACTCATTGGATTTCAAGAATCCCCCTGTAATAAGCTAGCAATCATCGCCCAATGAACAAAAGGAAATCTTATGAACAACGCGCTGGCCTTAATCCCTCACTTCATTAATGGGCAAGCTGTTCCTACGAGCAGTGGGCGTAGTCAGCCGGTTTTTAATCCTGCGACTGGTATGCCTGTTGCGCAAGTTGGTCTGGCTTCGTCGGATGAAGTCAATGCTGCTGTCAGTGCAGCATCGGCCGCCGCACCTGCCTGGGCCGAGACGGCACCGTTGAAGCGTGCCCGTGTGTTGTTCAAATTCAAAGAGCTCATAGAGAAGCATCATGATGATCTGGCTGCCCTCATTACGCGTGAACATGGCAAGGTGTTTAGCGATGCTAAAGGGGAAGTCATACGCGGACTGGAAATTGTGGAATTCGCCTGTGGTGCTCCACAACTATTAAAGACACAGTTCACCGACAACATCGGCGGCGGTATCGACAACTGGCAGCTGCGTCAGCCCTTAGGTGTGACTGCTGGCATTACGCCTTTCAATTTTCCTGTCATGGTGCCTTTGTGGATGGCGCCAATGGCTATCGCCTGTGGCAATACCTTCGTATTGAAACCTTCAGAACGCGATCCTTCACCCTCCTTAATGATGGCGGAACTATTTAAGCAGGCCGGTTTGCCTGATGGTGTCTTCAATGTGGTTCAGGGTGACAAAGTCGCGGTCGATGCTTTGCTGCAGCACCCGGATGTGAAAGCCGTTTCTTTTGTAGGTTCGACACCTATCGCTGAATATATTTATGCGCAAGGCAGTCAGCGCAAAGGTGCTTACCCTTTGCGGGTGCAAGCATTGGGCGGCGCAAAAAATCATCTGGTTGTTATGCCGGACGCTGATCTTGATCAGGCAGTTGATGCATTGATCGGTGCTGCTTATGGTTCAGCTGGTGAGCGCTGTATGGCGATCTCGGTTGCGGTCGCTGTGGGTGGCATAGCGGACAAACTGATAGAAGCCCTGATACCGCGTGTGAAAGCGCTGAAGGTCAAAAACGGCATGGAGGCTGATGCTGAAATGGGCCCGGTCGTTACTGCTGTTCATAAAGAAAAAATTGAATCTTATATCGCTCAGGGTGTGCAGGCGGGAGCAAAGCTGCTGGTTGACGGCCGTGGACTGACTGTGCCTGGTCATGAGCAAGGCTTCTTCCTGGGCGGTACGCTATTTGATCAGGTAACGCCTGAAATGACGATTTATCGTGATGAGATTTTTGGCCCGGTCTTGTGTGTTGTTCGTGTGCCTGATATGGGGGCAGCCATCAATCTGATCAATGCTCATGAGTTTGGTAATGGCGTTGCGCTGTTTACTTCAGATGGCAATACGGCGCGCGAATTTTCGCGTCGCATCGAGGTGGGTATGGTCGGTGTCAACGTACCGATTCCCGTACCTATGGCCTGGCATTCTTTTGGCGGCTGGAAGCGTTCTTTGTTTGGCGATGCTCATGTTTATGGCGAAGAGGGCGTACGTTTTTACACACGCTATAAATCCATCATGCAGCGCTGGCCAGAGTCCATCAGCAAGGGCGCTGAGTTCACTATGCCTGTAGCTAAATAAGGCGCATCCATGATCCAATCCGCAGGTAAATACGACTACATCATCATTGGTGCCGGCAGTGCCGGTTGTGTACTGGCGAACCGTCTCACACAGGATGCGGATGTGTCCGTATTGTTGATTGAGGCCGGTGGCAAGGATGACTATGCCTGGATTCATATACCCGTAGGCTATCTGTATTGCATAGATAACCCACGTACCGACTGGCGCTTTCGCACAGAACAAGAAGCAGGTCTCAG
>CAIQLE010000278.1 GCA_903872555.1 uncultured bacterium | reverse complement strand
GACCGCTTTCACGGTCGCAACGGCTGTCGCTGAAAATTCTTTTGCGCACACCACATCGGTAGGAATAGGCACGGTTGCACCACGAGCAGTCATCATGTCGATAATCGCTTTGGCCTCGGCCAGCAGATCAGGTTCAGCCAGTGACTTACCAATTTTCAGACCCGCCGCCAGCATGAAGGTATTGGCAATGCCGCCACCGACGATCAGCCTGTCCACTTTTTCTGCCAGTGTCTTCAGTATGGTCAGCTTGGTCGAGACCTTGGAGCCTGCCACGATGGCCGCCAGCGGACGCGCCGGCTTGCCCAGCGCCTTGCCCAGGGCATCGAGTTCAGCAGCTAGCAAGGGGCCGGCACAGGCGATGGGGGCGTATTTAGCCATGCCATGCGTGGTGGCTTCGGCGCGATGCGAGGTGCCAAAGGCATCGTTCACATAGACATCGCACAGAGCAGCCATTTTCTTTGCGAGCTCGTCGCTATTTTTTTTCTCGCCCGGATTTACGCGGCAATTTTCCAGCAGCACGACCTGACCGGGTGCAACATCCACACCATTGACCCAGTTGGCTTTCAGCTCGACCGGCTGGCCTAGCAATTCTGAAAGACGTTGGGCGATCGGTGCGAGCGTATCTTCTGGTTTGAATTCGCCTTCCACCGGACGACCCAGATGCGAAGTCACCATCACGGCCGCACCTGCGGCCAGTGCCGCCTGAATCGCAGGGACAGAAGCACGTATGCGTGTGTCTTCGGTGATATGGCCGGCATCATCCTGAGGTACGTTCAGGTCAGCGCGTATAAAAACACGCTTGCCGCGCAGCAGGTCTTGCTGGATGAGATCGCTCAGTCGTTTGAATCGCATGGGAAGGCGCAGGCAAGAGATTGGAAACCCGCTATTTTACAGCAGCCCCAAGGCTCAAGACCGTTGCCAGACAGGCATGCCATCTGAATTCTGCCGCCTGTCAAAACCAGAGACGCAGGGCGGTAAAACAAGCCATGCCAAATACCAGCGTGCCCAGCAAATGGCGGGTCAGCAGAAAAAAAATCGTGCTGGCCACGGCGGCCATGAGCTTGATATTCATCCACGGAGTAAGCAATGCCCCATTCGCCAGCAACAGATCCGGCGCCAGAATGGCCGCCAGTGCCACAGCCGGCACATAGCCCAGCGATTTTTGCAGCCAGCCCGGCATACGCCAGCTGCGGCCCAGCATAAAAAAGAAACTGCGGGTGAAGACCGTGGTGAAGGTCATCAGCACAATCAGCCACAGATAGTCGGAGGTACTCAAGACGCAAGCTCCGTGGCTTGCTGCTTTTCCAGCCAGCGCTCAGCCAGCATGGAGGCCGCAATGCCGAGCACGATAGCCAGCAACAGCCCGAGCCGATAGGGCCAGCTGACGCTCAGCACCGCTACCAGACTGGCGATGATCACACCAACGATGGTCGGACGGTTGCGTATCAGCGGAATGGTCATGGCCAGCAAGGCCAGCGTTCCGGCTACGCCCACGCCCCAGTTGGGTGGTATCTGGCTGGCGAGCAGAATGCCGGCAATGCTGCCGCTCTGCCAGCCCCACCAGTTAGGAATGGTCAGCCCCCTGAAATACCCTAGCTTACCGGTCGTCTTGTCAACCGTGTGTGCCGGATAGCGCTGCGGGAAGAAGGCCATCACCATATCCACATTCATATAGCCATACCAGAGCCGCCGCGGCCAGCTGAGGTGGCTGAAATGCGGGCCGATCACGGCGCTGAAGATGACAAAGCGCAGGTTGACCATCATCGCCGTAAAAACAATCACGCCCACCGGCGCACCCGCCGCAATCAGGGGCAGCGCCGCCAGCTGGGCCGATCCGGCGTAGACCACCAGCGTCATCAGCAGCGCCTGCCATAGGCTGAGCCCTGACTGCACCATCGCCATGCCCGTCACGGCACCCCAGGCGAAAAGCCCGGGGACGGTCTGAGTGCAGACGCGCACGGCATCCCAAAAAGCGGCTTTTTCGCGCTCTGCCAGTTCGGCTTGGGTCAGGTTCATGAGTAAAAATTAGGCAAAATTAGGCGCTCTGTCGCAATCAGGCAAAGCAATATTCTACTCAGCAAGCCGCCAAGGCGACCGAATCCGCTAAAATCAACGGTTTGTAAGATTGACTGGAGAATCCGAAATGTCCATGGCTGACCGCGACGGCAAAATCTGGAAAGATGGCCAACTCATAGACTGGCGCGACGCCAACCTGCATATGCTCACCCACAGCCTGCATTACGGCATGGCCGTATTCGAGGGTGTGCGCGCTTATAAAACGACGGATGGCACGGCCATTTTCCGTCTGAAAGAACATACCCAGCGTCTGTTCAATTCCGCCAAGATCTTCCAGATGAACATTCCCTACGACATGGAAACCATCATGGCGGCGCAATGTGAAGTGGTGCGCGCGAATAAGCTGGAATCCTGCTATCTGCGCCCGCTGGTTTGGATAGGCTCGGAAAAAATGGGCGTATCTGCCCGCGGCAATACCATTCACGTCGGCATCGCTGCCTGGCCCTGGGGTGCTTACCTCGGCGAAGAAGGTCTGGCACGTGGGATACGCGTAAAAACTTCTTCCTTTACACGTCACCATGTGAACGTCTCCATGGTGCGCGCCAAGGCCAGCGGCTATTACATCAATTCCATACTCGCCAATCAGGAAGTCACGGCCGATGGCTACGATGAAGCGCTGCTGCTCGACACCGACGGTTATGTCTCTGAAGGCGCCGGCGAGAATGTATTCATCGTCAAGAACGGCAAGATCTACACACCTGATCTGGCCAGCTGTCTGGACGGCATTACGCGTGACTCTGTACTGACGATGGCACGCGACCTCGGCATCGATATCATTGAAAAACGCATCACGCGCGATGAAATGTATTGCGCTGACGAAGCCTTCTTCACCGGCACTGCAGCTGAAGTGACGCCGATTCGCGAGCTCGATGGCCGTCAGATCGGCATAGGCAGTCGTGGCCCTATCACTGAAAAACTGCAGGCCCTGTTCTTTGAAGTGGTCGAAGGTAAGGCCAAGCAATATGGCCACTGGCTGACTCAGGTCTGAAGCAAACGGAGCCCTTCATGATTCAGCATGTGTCTACCGTTGAACTCGACAGCAAGGACCTGCCGGCGCATTGCCCTAACAAGGCAATGACGGCCTGGTCCTCGCATCCGCGCGTGTTTCTGGAATTCTCAGATCATGGTCAGGCCAAATGTCCGTATTGCGGCACGGTATATCGCTTGAAGCCGGGCGCAGCGGCACACGCCCACTGAATGCCGAATCCCGTGCAAATCCTCGCCAGCGCAGAAGACGTAGAACACGCCTTCTATGATGCGATTGCACGTGCTGACCTTGAGAGCCTGATGGCGCTCTGGGCAGATGATGAAGAGATCACCTGCATCCATCCGGGTGCGCCACGCCTGCAAGGTCATGCCGCGATACGTGAATCGTGGATGATGATTTTCGAGCGCGGCCCGGTCATGATTCGTCCACGACATGTGCATGTCGCTCATAACCTCAGCTGCTCGGTACACAGTGTGGTTGAAGAAGTGAAGACACCGGACGATCCCGACTGGCAGGAAATGCATATTCTTGCGACCAACGTGTATCTGAAAACACCGCAAGGCTGGCGCATGGTCTTGCATCACGCATCAATTGCACCGGGCACACCGGCCGAGCAGACCATCGCTACTTCAGGCATTCTTCACTAAAAAGGACAGGCGCATGAGCGATTACACTGCGCCCTTCTGGCTGCCGGGCGGTCATTTGCAGACCATCTATCCGGCGAAAATGATACGACCGCCGGAAGTTACGCTGAACCGCGAACGCTGGGATACGCCGGACAGCGATTTTATCGACGTTGATTTTGTCGAAGGCCTGCCCGGCAAACCCATGCTGGTGCTGTTCCACGGGCTTGAAGGCTCTTCTTCCAGTCACTATGCGCGCTCATTGCTGCGCCACATTGAGGCACTAGGCTGGTCAGGTGCCGTGCCGCATTTTCGCGGTTGCTCGGGTGAGCCTAATCGTGCACCGCGCTTTTATCATTCCGGCGATGCGCAAGAAATCGAATGGGTGCTGCACAAGATGGCGCAACATCCGCTGTCACGCAATGCCTCAAACTTTTTTGCAACTGGCGTCTCACTGGGTGGCAACGCGCTCTTGCGCTGGCTGGGTGAATACGCAGAGGACAGTGGCTTCGTCGATGCTGCCTGCGCCATTTCGGCACCGCTGGATCTGGCAGCCGGCGGCACTGCCCTGTCTTCCGGCATCAATATGATTTACACCCGTTCCTTTCTTGAGACACTGAAACCTAAGTGCCTGCAGAAACTGGAGCAATACCCGAATTTATTTGATCGTGACCGCATGCTGGCTGCACGCAACCTGTATGAGTTCGACAATGTGGTGACAGCTCCCTTGCATGGCTACCAGGATACGAATGATTACTGGCATCGTGCCAGTGCAAAACATGTACTCAGCGACATCAAAGTACCGACGCTAGTACTGAATGCACGCAACGATCCCTTCCTGCCTTCACGACATTTGCCGCGCAAGGCTTCCGATGCCGTCATCCTGGAGTATCCTGCACAAGGTGGTCACGTCGGCTTTGCACGCGGACGTCCACCCGGTTCACTCGAATGGCTGCCGCGCCGCATCGTGCGCTTTCTGTCCGATCAGGTCTTGTTGAAACAAGATTCAGTGACACTGGTCGAATAATTGACTACAGGTCTTGCGATGGATGAAATCGTCAGACAGGCCATGAATAAATGGCCTAGCGTACCTCACTGCTATGGCTGGCTGGCGCTGGATGCACGCGGTGCATTTCGCATGCGTGATGATGCGGCGCAAACTGCACATGCAGCGGGCGATGTGATCCGACATGCCGCTTTGCTGGCCTTCATTCATCGCAACTATCTGCATGACGAGCGCGGCGCATGGTATTTTCAGAACGGTCCACAGCGTGTCTTCGTTGAACTCGAAACCACGCCCTTCATTGCCCACACTGATCCGGTTCATGGCTTTGTGTTTCATGATGGTCAGCCTCTATATGAGATCACGCAAGCCTGGATCACTGAAGAAGGTCGTCTGATATTAAAAAGCGGCGACAAAATCGCTATGCTGGATGACCGTGATATGGCGCAATGCATTCCGCTTTTGCGCAGAAATAATCAACTCATCGATGACACAGTTTTACTGGATATTCTGGAAGGCACTCAGGAAGACCTGCAACTGGTCACAGGGGATCGCAGCATTCCACTGCAGCTGATCCATACCTCAGAGCTAGAAAAGAAACTGGGCTTTGTTGCCCATCCCGCAGCACTACCCACAGCCTGAACAAATTCTTAGAATATCAGCGCTTACCCTGCTTCATGACCTCGCGCCAGGAAGCCTGCAATTCCCTCTCACGCGCATCAATCACCGCCTGATCATAGAAAGATGCATCGGCAGCCGAGCGCGCTATACGCAGCTGCTCCAGCGCTGCTGGCAGCGCACCCGTCAGAGCATAATTTTCTGCCAAAGACATATGCTGCAATGCTATCTTGCCCTGCTCAGCATAGGCGCGCGCCAATGCGCGCTGTATGCCCGCATCCTGTCGGTAAAGCTGAGACTGATCACGCAGGAAGAGAGTCGCTTCCTGTATTTTTCCGGCCGCCAGCAGGCAATCTGCATACTGCATCGCCAGTGCACGTGACAAAGGAAACTGACTACGCGCATCCTTTACTGATGCCAGTGCCCGCTCTGCCTGTGCCGTTGCCAGCAAAAACTCAATCTCCAGACTTTTGAGTACCTGAGATGTTGGCAATGCAGGCTTGCGTTCAGCTTCTGCATACAGCTCATCGAGCAAGCGCCTGGCACTCATCGCATCTCGCTGGCGCAAAGCGATCATCGCCAGTCCATAACGTGCCCCTTCCAACTGCGCACGTGAACCCTGCCGCAGCTGTTCACCAAATACGGCGCTCGCATCACGCCAGCCCTGGACCGTGTCATCCTGTAGCACACGCAGGCGCGCCTTAATCAAGGAAAAATCCAGACTATCAAGCCGCTGCCGATAATTCATGGTGCGTATTCTGGCCTCGATGTCGGCAATACGCTCCGTGGTCAAAGGGTGGGTGCGCAAATAGGCGGGCAGATTATCGGTGCGCGTTCGGCCCGCTGACTGCAGACGGCCAAAGAAATTCACCATGCCGTTCACTTCAAAGCCGGCACCATTGAGTAAATTCAGACCCACACGATCGGCTTCACGTTCCGCATCACGCCCGAAGCTGAGCTGCTTTTGTACCGCCAGCCCGGTACCACCCATCATGGCCGCAGCAGCCAAATCCGGACTACTACGCGCCGCCAGTGCCGCCACCACCAGACCAGCGATAGGCAGCAAAGAATCCTGGCGCTGACTGCCTATCATGCGTGCAATATGGCGCTGAGAGACGTGGCCGATTTCGTGCGCCAGCACCGATGCCAGCTCAGACTCTGACTGTGCCGTCAGTACCAGACCCGAATGAACCCCGATGAAGCCGCCCGGCAAAGCGAAAGCGTTCAGGGAAGGATCGCGCACCACAAAGAAAAAGAAATCGTAAGCCGTATCACCGCGTGCATCGGGGCTGGAGGACAGCAGATTGCCACCGAACTGGTTCAGATAATCGAGCGTAACGGCATCGTCCACATAGTCGCGGTCGCGACGCAGGCTGTTCATTACCTGCTCACCCAGCTTGCGCTCCATCAGGGGCGAAAGCTCCTCACCCTCAGTGCCTCCCAGATTCGGCAGGGCCTGCGCCTGAAGGCTAGCCGGCGCCAATAAGACCGGCAGGGCTAATGTCAACATGCCGGCTGCAAGCAGGCGTCGCAAGGAGGAGAATAGCGGCTGACGAGGACGGAAACGGTGGCGAGTGCGTAGAGTCATGGTGCTATGATACCCGCAACCAATTTTCGTTCGTTCCTGCTGACAATTAGATACATCTGCATTATGAGCTCACATAAAACTCCCCTCGCTTCCACAGCCGACAATGGCGGACTCACGCATTTTGATGCCGGCGGTCAGGCCCATATGGTCGATGTAGGTGCAAAATCAGAAACACACCGGGTCGCGATAGCCAGCGGCATCATCCGCATGAAGCCACAGACACTGGCCATCGTGACCTCTGGCACCGCCAAAAAAGGTGACGTGCTCGGCATCGCAAGAATCGCCGCCATCATGGCTGCCAAGCGCACCAGTGACCTGATACCACTTTGCCACCCACTGGCACTGACACGCGTAGCGGTGGAATTTACGGTGAATGAAGCGGACGACAGCGTGATGTGCAACGCCCAGGTTGAGACCTACGGTAAAACCGGGGTTGAGATGGAAGCGCTGACCGCGGTACAAGTCGGCTTACTCACTATTTACGATATGTGTAAAGCCGTTGATCGCGGCATGGTGATGTCCGATATCAAGGTCATGGAAAAGCATGGCGGGAAATCGGGAAGCTGGAAGGTGGAAGGCGCCTGAAAATTCAATGCGGAATGACAATGCCCCATTCAAATTCGAGCGGGGGCTTGTCATCAAACCACTGAATGCTCTCATGTCCTCTGACTGCAGATTTTTCGAGTAAAGCCTGAAGATTTAACAGATTCAATTTGGCTTCGGAAGCACTGGACCCCGTATCCAGCAACGGCTTATTCAAAATTACTAAAATAAGTTCTTTTTTATCTTCCTGCTTCAGCCATCGGGATTGTTCATAATCCCCGTTCAGTAAAATCTTTATTTCCTGATCATTGCTCTTTTTATTTAACGCGAGCAAACCAGCAGACCAGACATCGCCAGCTACCAGATGAATTTTTTCGCCCTTGGTGAATTCTCTGTGTTCTTTCCATCGATCAAACAGGATTTGCGTAAATTTATCCCCAGGGAAATTCGCCAGGGATTCTCTGTGAATGGCATATTTTTCAAATAAGCTGGCAGACAAGAAAATGCCTATGCACGCAATGTGCATAGTAAAAATAGCTCTGACCAAATATTTATAATCCCGTTTCACCTTCATGAAAACCCATAGCAAGGAGCCTATAGTGAGAAAAAAGGTGAATGCCCATTTTGCATCAAGATGACT
>CAIQLE010000277.1 GCA_903872555.1 uncultured bacterium | reverse complement strand
ACCCAGATCAGGTTCAAGGGTATATCTCACTCGGCAAAAGCACCGAGACCCCTAGCGTTTGGCTGTAATGACTACAGCGGCCTTGATTATAGCGCCTATGGTGGCCGAGTGTGACTTGTCCAGTATTGATAAGAACCCAGCGTAGTCGATCTGAATGTTAGAAAAATATCAATCTTTATTGATTTGTGTTTGCGAAAAAATCAGCCTCAGCATAAATCTCAGGTAAATTGCGCATTGCCTGAGGATAGCGATCACAAATGACACGCGCTTGCAAACGATACGCCTCTAATGGGCTATCGCTTGAAATTTTGCGCCCTAAGATGAGTATGAGTTCAGGCGTTTTTTCTAACAAGCTTGCAAGCTCTGCTTCGCCCGCATGATCAAAATAGTGATAACCATCGAGGGCCAGACGTTTTATATTTTCATGTTGTTTCAGCGCCAGACACAACCGGCCTATAGATAGATTACCCAAACAGCAATTCGTCAGATGCAATTCTTGCAAAGACTGATTATCTTTGATCCAGCTGGCGATGCCCTCAAGCATCGTATCGCCACCCCAGCCCTGTAGATGCAAATATTTTAGCTTGCCAAGTTTCTCAATACACTCGGACCACGCAAGAGAATCCATTTGGCTAGGGCCTTCTAATTGTAGACGTTGACTCTCATGCAGCGAGCTCGTATCAAATACGCTATCCATCGCGCCATGCAAATAGAGGCCGGATAGAGTAATTTTGAATTCTTGAGTATCAAGATATTTAATGAAGTCTTGTAAGGTCAGTTCGAATACTTCCAAAAAAACCGCAGGTGGTCTGAGACTTTGCTTGACACGTGCGGCGCAAGCATATGCCAAAGCACCAAAACAGCCTTTCATATAGTCATCGAAATAAGCAAAGTTGGCGTGATACGCGTTATTAACCTTGCCTTCACCTTCAGGAAATCCGCATTTCAGATGTATAAAACTTAGCTTTTCAGAACGCATGGCCGCAGTAATACTTTCAGGCCCAAGCACCGCAGGAGTAAAAGGCAGCCTGTCTCTTGTTTGATAGTTTTTGTAAGGTAACCAAGTGGTATCACCCCGCACATCGAGATAAACCGCTGTATAAGCTGAAGCCAGCTTTTGTAAGGCCTCTTGAAACATGATCGCTCTGTTTGAAAGCCCATGTGTGAGCGCTCGGGCCCAAGCCTGTTTTATTAGTGATCGACTCGCCAGCAGCGCTTGTTGTGGATCACTCATTATTTCATGGTAGCTGCGCACATCGTTTGAACCTGTATGACAGGTTTTAGCATAGCTAGAGAGATCATCACTAGCCGTTACCGGGTGACGGCGACTCACCAAGAAATGAAGTACCTGAAGTCGAACCTCAAGCGGAATCATCGTAAAGAAATTTATTTTCAGACCATGATGCTTGTCGGCATACCTGACAGCTTGAACCATGCTGGGAGCCGCGCTACTCAACCCGGGAAATGTTGGCTGCACACTATCTGACGAATCATCTTTTGTCAGTGCTTGAGAATTTTTCTCTACCGAATCGCGAGTGATAAACATGAGGTGTGGACTTTCAATAGACAGGGAAACCCTCTGTACCTCACCTTTACGACGAGTTCCCCTGTGTGCGCTACGTCATACCAGCGCAGGATGCCGTAAGGAAGTTAGCTCTGCCTCGCACTGAAATTTTTAGCAGAATATCCCTCAGGGCTAGATGCAAGGTGACAGGCTTATAATGCTGGGTTTAGAAAAATCACCCGGAAATCGTCAATACATCATGGAATTAGCCAAAGCCTTTGAGCCCGCAGACATAGAACAATACTGGCGCACCGAGTGGGAAAAGCGCGGCTATTTCAAGGCCACGCTGGACGCCGACAAGCCTTCGTTTGCCATACAGCTGCCACCGCCGAATGTGACGGGCACGCTGCACATGGGCCATGCCTTCAATCAGACCATCATGGATGGCCTGACACGCTACTACCGCATGCGCGGCCACAACACGGCCTGGATCCCCGGTACTGACCATGCGGGCATCGCGACCCAGATCGTGGTCGAGCGCCAGCTGGATGCGCAAAAAATTTCGCGCCATGATCTGGGACGTGAAAAATTTCTGGAAAAAGTCTGGCAGTGGAAAGAACTCTCAGGCTCGACCATTACCGGGCAGATGCGCCGCATGGGTGCGTCGACTGATTGGAGCCGTGAATATTTCACCATGGACGAGAAAATGTCCAAGGCCGTCACGGAAGTTTTTGTGCGCCTGCATGAGCAGGGCCTGATTTATCGTGGCAAGCGGCTGGTGAACTGGGACCCGGTACTCGGTACCGCCGTATCTGACCTTGAAGTCGTCTCCGAAGAAGAAGACGGCAGCATGTGGCACATACGCTATCCCTTTGTTGATGGCAGCGGACATCTGACGGTGGCAACCACACGTCCTGAAACGCTGCTGGGCGATGTGGCCGTGGCGGTGGATCCTACGGATGAGCGTTATGCGCATCTGGTCGGCAAGTTACTCAAACTGCCTCTGACTGATCGTGAAATCCCTGTGATTACCGACAGCTATGTTGACAAGGCCTTCGGTACCGGCTGCGTCAAGATCACGCCGGCACATGACTTCAATGACTATGCCGTGGGCCAACGCCATCAACTGGCGCAGATCAGTATCTTCACGCTGGACGCTAAGGTCAATGAAAACGCGCCTGCGGTCTATCAGGGCATGGACCGCTTCGTTGCACGCAAGCAGATTGTGGCTGACCTCGATGCACAGGGCCTGCTGGATTCCGTCAAGCCACACAAGCTGATGGTGCCACGCGGCGACCGTACAGGCGTGGTGATTGAGCCCATGCTGACTGACCAGTGGTTTGTGGCGATGAGCAAAGCAGCGCCGGAAGGCACGCACTTTCCCGGCAAGTCGATTGCTGAAGTCGCACTGGAAAAAGTGGCGCAGGGTGAAATCAAATTCGTTCCCGAGAACTGGAGCACGACCTACAACCAGTGGCTCAATAATATTCAGGACTGGTGTATTTCACGTCAGCTCTGGTGGGGACATCAAATCCCGGCATGGTATGACGAAGCAGGAAATATTTATGTCGGCCGTACTGAAGCCGAAGCACAGGCAAAAGCCACCGCTGCTGGTTACAGCGGCAAGCTGACGCGCGACGCCGATGTGCTGGACACCTGGTTCTCGTCGGCGCTGGTGCCCTTCTCCTCACTCGGCTGGCCGGAAGAGACACCCGATTACAAACTGTTCATGCCTTCGTCCGTGTTAGTGACAGGCTTCGACATTATTTTCTTCTGGGTGGCGCGCATGGTCATGATGACTGCGCACTTTACTGGCAAGGTGCCTTTCAAAACCGTATATGTACATGGACTGGTGCGTGATGCTCAGGGACAGAAAATGTCCAAGTCCAAGGGCAATACGCTTGATCCGATTGATCTGATTGACGGTATTGAAGTTGAAGCATTGGTGGGCAAACGCACGGCCGGCCTGATGAATCCTAAACAGGCCGAGAGCATCGCCAAAGCCACGCGCAAAGAATTCGCGAATGGCATCGCAGCCTATGGCACAGATGCGCTGCGTTTCACCATGGCCAGCTATGCCTCACTGGGTCGGAATATTAATTTCGATCTGCGCCGCTGTGAAGGCTATAGAAATTTCTGCAATAAATTGTGGAAGGCGACCCGCTTTGTCTTGATGAACACCGAGGGCAAGGATTGCGGCCTCGAAGAACATGGT
>CAIQLE010000276.1 GCA_903872555.1 uncultured bacterium | reverse complement strand
ATCGTTGGTGACCATACGGTACTGTTTGCCGGCATAGGCGAGCGCATAGAAATCACCCACAAATCGTCCAGCCGGGTGACTTACGCCCATGGCAGCTTGCGCGCCGCCCGCTTCCTGAGAGATAAAACGACTGGTCTGTTCGACATGCAGGATGTGCTCGGACTGCGCTGAGCGCAGACTGAACACGCATGCTGCGCAAGCTTCACATGATTTCCAGACCTTCAGGATATGCCGCAGCGATCGCTGTCGCCTTGCACCTCAGCGTGCTTGGTCTGGCGCTATCCGGCGCGTTCGAACATCCGGTTCAGAAAAAAGAAGAGCCAACGCTGATCGTGCAATTGCTTCAGCCTGCCCCCCCACGATCTGAGCCTAAGCCACCGGAACCGCCCAAACCGACACCACCTAAGCCTGTCACACCCAAACCCGTGCCGCCCACACCGGCGCCTCAGCCGGCACCTGTCCCGTCTAAGCCCGTACCGGCACCGCCCCCTGTCGCATCTGAGTCCGCGCCGGCCAGGCCTGCGCCGCCAGCGCCGCCTCCGCCAGCGGCTCCGGCCGCAGCCTCAGCACCACCGGCCCCTCCCGCGCCGCCGCCACAGCCGGTGGCACGTACCGAGGTGAGTACTGCCAGCTATCACGCCAGCAATGCCAAGCCCGTTTATCCCTCTATGTCCAAACGGCTGGGTGAACAGGGCACCGTCATCCTGCGCGTGCTGGTCAAAAGCGACGGCACGGCCGGTAGTGTCGAAGTAAAATCATCCAGTGCTTATCCGCGGCTGGATCAGGCGGCCATGGATGCCGTCAAAACCTGGCGCTTTCATCCTGCCAGTGTGGATGGCAAGCCCGTGGATGAGTGGTATCAGGTACCTATACCCTTTAAACTTCAGAACTAAACTCACTTGAACAGACCAGCATGAATGACACACTGACCCAGAATCTCGGCGTTGCGCACTATTGGGCGCAAGGCGACGTCGTCACCCACAGCGTGGCTTATCTGCTGCTGCTGATGTCCATCGCCAGCTGGTACTACATCCTGTCCAAGGCCTGGACCGCATGGCGCATACGCATCAGCGCCAATACACTCGAGCATTTCTGGGATGCGCCTTCAATGGATGATGCGATCGCGCTCTTAGGCCACGCCGACAGCGAACAGATCTATGCGCCGCTGGCAACCCATGCGGTTGAAGCGATCAACGTCAAGGCTCATAGCAGCACACTGAATGCAACGGTCGACCCCAGTGAACTGCTGACACGCACGCTGCGCCAGCAGATCAACCGTGTCTCTTCGCGGCTGGAGAGCGGCCTGACATTGCTGGCCTCAGTGGGCTCGACGGCGCCTTTCATCGGCCTGTTCGGAACGGTCTGGGGCATTTATCACGCACTGGCAGCAGTCTCCAGCGCAGGCACCATACAAATTGACAAAATTGCCGGCCCCGTAGGCGAGGCACTGATCATGACAGCTATCGGTCTGGTAGTCGCCATCCCCGCCGTGCTGGGTTACAACGCGCTGACGCGTGTCAATCGCGTCACCCTGGCCGAGCTGGATGCCTTCGCCCATGATCTGCATGCCCATCTGACCACCGGTTCGCGCGTCGGTGTGGCCCGCAAAAAAACCTGAAACGGAGACTCTCATGGCATTCGGCGGATTCAATGAAAACAGCCATCAGGCTCCGATGGCTGACATTAACGTCACCCCCATGGTGGACGTGATGCTGGTACTGCTGGTGATTTTCATCATCACAGCCCCGATGTTCACCCACGCCATCAAGCTGGATCTTCCCAACGCACAGTCACAGCCGGCACCAGAAAAGCCCGAGACCATCACGCTGGCCATCAATGCTGAAGGCAAGCTGTTCTGGAATAACGCCCCAGTCAGTCTGGAAGATCTGGGTACGCGCTTTGCAACGTCCGCGCAAAAGAAACCCCTGCCAGAACTGCAACTGCGGGCAGACAAATCCACCCGCTATGAAACCATTGCGCAAGTCATGTCCTCCGCCCAGAGCAATGGCATGACTAAGATCGGCTTCGTCACCGAATCCAAAGACACTCGCAAGTAAGTCCCGGCAGTCTGAAACCCCCGGCCGCTGCGCTCGCACGGCCGGTATAATCAGCGTTTACGCTTTCACCTATCATCCCCACCCGTCATGCAAGACAAATACAGCCCTAACGACGTCGAACGCTCGGCGCAAGAACACTGGCGTGCCATCGATGCCTACAAAGTCGTCGAACACGCGCGCGATGCCCAAGGCCGCGAGAAAAAGAAGTTCTTCGCCTGCTCCATGCTGCCCTACCCTTCAGGCAAGCTGCACATGGGCCATGTGCGCAACTACACCATCAATGATGTCATGGCACGACAGCTGCGCATGAGCGGCCACAACGTGCTGATGCCCATGGGCTGGGATGCCTTCGGCATGCCCGCTGAAAATGCCGCGATGGCGAACGGCGTACCACCTGCGCAGTGGACTTACGCCAATATCGAGTACATGAAGAAGCAGATGCAGGCCATGGGTCTGGCGATCGACTGGTCACGCGAAATGGCGGCCTGCAGCCCTGAGTACTATCGCTGGAATCAGTGGATGTTTCTGAAGATGCTGGAGCGGGGCATCATCTACAAAAAAACCGGTACCGTGAACTGGGATCCTCTTGATAAAACCGTGCTCGCGAATGAGCAGGTCATCGATGGTCGCGGCTGGCGTTCCGGTGCGCTGATTGAAAAGCGCGAAATCCCCATGTACTACGCGCGCATCACCGACTATGCCGAAGAATTGCTTGAGCATGTAGAACACAAACTGCCGGGCTGGCCTGAGCGTGTGCGCATCATGCAGGCCAACTGGATAGGCAAATCCACCGGCGTGCGCTTCGCCTTCCCGCATCAGATCAAACGGGCTGACGGAGAAATCATCAATGACGGCAAACTGTGGGTCTTCACCACTCGAGCCGACACCATCATGGGCGTGACCTTCTGCGCCGTTGCACCTGAACACGCGCTGGCTACCCATGCGGCAGAATCAAATCCTGCTTTGTCAGCCTTCATCAATGAATGCAAGCAAGGAAGTGTGATCGAAGCCGACATGGCGACGATGGAAAAAAAGGGCATGCCTACCGGTCTGTTCGTGACCCATCCTCTGACAGGTGAGCAGGTTGAAGTCTGGGTCGGCAATTATGTGCTGATCACGTATGGCGATGGTGCCGTCATGGGCGTGCCTGCACATGATGAGCGTGACTTTGCTTTCGCCAAAAAATACCATCTGCAGATTCAGGCCGTGATTGCGCTCGAAGGTAAAACCTATAGCGACGACGCCTGGCAGGAATGGTATGCCGATAAAGAACAAGGGCATTGCGTCAATTCCGGCAAATATGACGGCCTGACTTATCTGGATGCCGTCACCGCCGTCGCCAAAGATCTGGCAGAAAAAAATCTGGGCGAGAAAAAAATTACTTATCGCCTGCGCGACTGGGGCATTTCACGCCAGCGCTACTGGGGCACGCCGATTCCTATCATTCACTGCGCTGACTGTGGTGATGTGCCGGTGCCGGAAAAAGATCTGCCTGTCGTTCTGCCTGAAGATTGCGTACCCGATGGCAGCGGCAATCCGCTCAACAAACATGAAGCATTCCTGAAAGTCGATTGCCCCAGCTGCGGCAAGCCCGCACGCCGCGAGACCGACACCATGGATACTTTTGTCGACTCCTCCTGGTATTACATGCGCTACTGCTCACCGGGCAGCAAAGACGCCATGGTGGATGAGCGCAATGACTACTGGATGCCTATGGATCAGTACATAGGCGGGATCGAGCATGCCGTGCTTCACCTCTTGTACGCCCGCTTCTGGACTAAGGTGATGCGTGATTTCGGCCTGATCAAATTCGATGAGCCTTTTGTAAACCTGCTGACACAGGGCATGGTGCTGAATGAAACCTATTATCGTGAAGATGCTGCCGGCAAAAAAACCTGGTTCAATCCTGAAGATGTGACGCTGAAAATGGATGACAAAGGTCGTCCGCTTTCCGCAGTCCTGAACAGTGATGCTCAGCCGGTGCAAATTGGCGGCACAGAAAAAATGTCGAAGTCCAAGAACAACGGCATCGATCCCCAAGCCATCATTGATCAGTATGGTGCCGATACAGCGCGTATGTTCACCATGTTCGCCTCACCGCCTGAGCAAACACTGGAATGGTCAGGCTCAGGAGTCGAGGGTGCGCACCGCTTCCTGCGCCGCGTCTGGGCCTTCGCTCATGCGCAATCCAGTTTCATCGCGCCAGTGCTGAGTGCTTCTGCATCAGAAAAGGCAGACATCAAGACACTGCGTCGCGAAGTGCATAAAGTTTTGCAACAGGCTGATCATGATTATGGCCGCCTGCAATACAACACCGTGGTCTCTGCCTGCATGAAGATGCTGAATCTGCTCGAAGCCAGCAAACTCGACGACAGTCAGGAGAGCAAGGCTGCGATGGGCGAATGTCTGAGTATTTTCCTGCGCGTACTGTATCCGGTGGCGCCGCATATCACGCATGAATTGTGGCAGGCACTGAACTATGCAAAATCACATGGCGACATACTCGATGCGCCCTGGCCTGCTGTGGATGCGACTGCACTCGAGCAGTCGGAAATTGAATTGATGATTCAGGTGAACGGCAAACTGCGCAGCAGCATCACGGTGGCCAAAGATGCGGACAAGGCAAGTATCGAAGCCGCGGCACTGGCCAATGAACAGGTACAAAAACACCTGACAGGCGCGCCCAAAAAGATCATTGTCGTACCCGGCAAGCTGGTCAACATTGTTGCCTGAGCCAGCAGAGGAGAATGTGGTGAAAAATGAGGTCAACAATCAGCGCAGTCTGTTTTTATCTGTCTGCGCATCGCTGCTGATGGCAGCCGCAGTTGCCGGCTGCGGCTACCAGTTGCGCGGCTCCACACCTCAGTCACGCGTGGCGTTCGATTCGGTATATCTCGAAACAACGAGTGGCACGCCACTGGAACGCGAACTGCGCAACGCGATTCTGGCGCAAACCAAACTGGCGGCCGATGCCAAGTCAGCGCCTGTGACCTTGCGCATCTTGTCCGAAGCTCAGGAGAAAAAAATTCTGACCCTGAACGCTCAGGGCCAGGTGCGTGAATACAATCTCTTGTATCGCCTGCGATTTGAAATTACCGACAAGGACAATAAAAAACTGCTGCCGCCGAATGAACTGGCACTGCAATCCTTCCTTAGTTACAGTATCTCGCAGGCGCTGCCAAAAGAGATAGAAGAAAAAATGACCTTCAACGATTTGCGCCGCGATGCCGTCAATCAGATCATGCGCCAGCTGGCGCGGGTCAGGCCGGAAGAATAAGCGCCATCATGCAATTGCGCGCCGAAGCACTGGATGATCATCTCGCGAAATCACTGGCATCGCTGTATGTCATCACGAGTGACGAGCATTTGCTGGCCATGGAAGCAGCTGACCGCATACGTGCAAAAGCGCGCTCTGAAGGTTTTACGGAACGTGAAGTGCTGGTCGCAGAACGCTATTTCAAATGGGGCGAACTGCTGGCATCGAATCAGGCCATGTCCCTGTTTGGCGACCGCAAGCTGATTGAATTGCGTCTGCCCAGCGGCAAGCCGGGCAAGGAAGGCGGGCAGGCCTTGCAGGAATATGCCTCCACCTGCGCACAGAATAAAGCAGCCGGTGATACGCTGACCCTCATCACCCTGCCCAAGCTGGACTGGGCGGCGCAAAAAAGCGCCTGGGTGACGGCCTTGCAGCAAGCAGGCGTGTATATCGATATCCCTCTGGTAGAACGCACTCAGCTGCCCAACTGGCTGGGACAGCGGCTGGCAGCTCAGGGGCAAAGTGCCGACAAAATGGCGCTCGAATTCATGATTGAGCGGGTAGAAGGCAATCTGCTGGCAGCGCATCAGGAAATTCGTAAACTGGCGCTGCTGTATCCTGAAGGTCGCTTATCCATAGAGCAGATACAGGATGCGGTGCTGAATGTGGCACGCTACGATGTGTTCAAGCTGTCTGAGGCCATGCTGAGCGGCGATGTGGCCCGTCTGGTGCGTATGCTGGATGGTCTCAAAGGCGAAGGTGAAGCCCTGCCCTTTGTGCTGTGGGCTGTGATGGAAGAAATCCGCATTCTGCTGAAATTAAAACTCGGCACCAGTGACGGTCGGCCACTGGGTATGATGATGAAGGAATATCGTATCTGGGGCCCACGTGAAAAACTGATGGCTCCGGCGCTCAACAGACTGAAACTCTCGACACTGCAACAGGCTATGTCACAGGGAGCGCAAATCGATCGCATGATCAAAGGTCTGCGCAGTAAAAAATTCGCAGGCGATGCATGGGATGCCCTGTTGCAGCTTGCCTTAAAAATAGCCAAGAAATAAACCAGCACTCCGGATAAAAAATGGACATACAACACTACATGACTGAGGTCGGACGTGCCGCTCGCAAAGCATCGCGCGCCATGGCCAAAGCAGATACCTCCGCCAAAAACCGCGCTCTGGAACTGATCGCTGCCGGCATACGTCGTGATGCAGCGCTGCTGACCGCAGCCAATCGCAAGGATCTTGATGCGGCCCTCGCCAGCGGACTGGCACCGGCCATGCTGGATCGTCTGACACTCTCAGAAAAAGCCATCGCCACTATGGCCGAAGGTCTGGAGCAAATCGCCTCCCTGCCCGATCCTATAGGCGAAATCAGCAATATGAAATATCGCCCTACCGGCATACAGGTCGGGCAGATGCGCGTGCCACTCGGTGTGATCGGCATCATTTATGAAGCGCGTCCGAATGTGACCGTCGACGCTGCAGGCCTCTGCATCAAGAGTGGTAATGCGACCATACTGCGCGGCGGCTCCGAAGCCATCCATTGCAATCAGGCTTTAGCCAAGCTGGTCAAAGAAGGTCTGTCAGGTGCTGGCCTGCCGGCCGAGGCCGTTCAAATCATTGAGACCACCGATCGTGCCGCAGTAGGCGCTCTGATCACCATGCCTGAATTTGTGGATGTGATCGTGCCGCGCGGCGGCAAAGGGCTGATCGAACGCCTGATGAAAGAATCCAAAGTGCCCATGATCAAGCACCTCGATGGTATCTGCCACGTGTATATCGATGACAAGGCCGATCTCGCCAAAGCCCTGCCTGTGGCCTTCAATGCCAAATGTCACCGTTATGGCACCTGCAATACGATGGAAACTTTACTGGTTGCGCGCGCCGTAGCGCCGACCGTACTGCCCGAGCTCGCCAGGCTCTACGCAGAGAAGCAAGTGGAATTGCGCTGCGATCCTGAGGCCGAGAAAATTCTGACCGGCTATGCGCATCTAAAAGCAGCCACCGAAGAGGACTGGCGCACGGAATATCTGGACGCCATACTCTCAGTGAAGATCGTCGCCAATGTGGACGAAGCGATCGATCACATCAATACCTATTCATCGCAGCACACAGACGCCATCATCACCGAAGACTACAGCCGCGCCATGCAATTTCTGCGTGAAGTCGATTCCGCTTCCGTCATGGTGAATGCATCGACGCGCTTTGCTGATGGTTTTGAATACGGACTGGGTGCTGAAATCGGCATTTCAAATGACAAGCTGCATGCACGTGGCCCGGTCGGTCTGGAAGGACTGACCTCGCTGAAATATCTGGTGCTGGGTCACGGCGAAGTGAGGGTCTGATCCATGTTGTGGATTAAGGCACTGCATATTGTTTTCATCGCTTCCTGGTTCGCTGGCCTTTTTTATCTGCCACGCATCTTTGTCAATCTGGCGATGGAAACTGACGCAGCAGCCTCAGCGCGGCTGCTGCTCATGGCGCAGAAACTGTATCGCTTCATGACCCTGCTGATGATGCCGGCACTGGCCTTAGGCCTGTGGCTGTGGCTGGGCTATGGCATCGGTCAGGGCAGCCTCTGGATGAATCTGAAAATCATCCTGGTATTGCTGCTGATCGGCTATCACCACGGCTGTAAGCGTTTACTGAAAAAATTCGAGCGCGCTGAAAATACGCACAGCCATATCTGGTACCGCTGGTTCAATGAAATGCCTGTGATCGGCATGTTCGCCGTGGTGATTCTGGTGGTCGTCAAACCCTTCCAATAACACACAGAGAGAGAGACGCATGAGCAAGACGCTTGAGTATTTTCTGGCACCCCATTCACCCTGGGCTTACATAGGCCATGAGCGCTTTGTCGCCATCACTCACAAGCATCAGGCCAAGGTGCAGATCAAACCCGCCGATATGGCCAAAGTATTCAGCCTCTCGGGCGGTGTGCCGGTGGCACAAAGACCTGCACAACGTCAGGCTTACCGGCTGGATGAACTCAAGCGCTGGAGCGCTTACCTGAAGCTGCACTTGAACCTGCATCCCAAGTTTTTCCCGGTCTCGGGTGACCCAGGTGGCAAGCTCATCATCGCAGCACTGCAGACCTATGGCACAGAGCAGGCACTGGCACTGGCCGGCGCTCTGGGTCGTGCCGTCTGGGCCGAAGAAAAAAATATCACCGATGCAGACACTCTGATCGCGATTGCCAGCAGCATCGGCCTAGAGGGTGAAAAAACACTGGCACTATCGGCTAGTGATGCTGTCCTGTCTGAATATGCCCGCAATACCGAAGAGGCCATCGCAGCTCAGGTGTTTGGGGTGCCCTGGTATCGCGTCGACGGCGAAGGCTACTGGGGTCAGGACCGGCTGGATTTTGTAGAACGCGCACTCGCTTCCTGAGTTTTTTAGTAGTCTCCCGACCGGTCGTGTTGAATTCACAGGCGACCGGTCTGTTACGGATAAAAGGTTTCCTATGGCTTACTCGTATTTTTGTCCCTGCCCACGCGGGCTGGAAGCAGCACTGGCTGAAGAACTGGCAGAAATCGCCGTCCAGCATCCCACGCTGAAAATTCATAATCAGGTCCCCGGTGGCGTGCATTGCTCAGGCCTGATGGCTGATGCCATGCGCATCAATCTGCATTCGCGCATCGCTTCGCGCGTACTGCTGCGGATTGCCAATAGCGGCTATGGCAATGAAAACGATATCTATGATCTGGCACTGGCTGCGCACTGGGAAGACTGGTTTGGTCTGGAGCACACGATACGCGTGGATGTGACAGCGATCAAATCCCCGCTCAAGAGCCTGGAATTCATCACACTGAAAATCAAAGACGCTATCTGCGACCGCTTTCGCGACCAGACCGGCGAACGTCCTTCAGTGAACACCCGCACACCGGATATGCGTATCTTCGGATTTATTGATGCACGTACCGTGACCCTGTATCTGGACACTTCAGGTGAAGCCTTATTCAAGCGTGGCTGGCGTTTAGAAACAGGGGACGCGCCCTTGCGTGAAAATCTGGCTGCCGGTCTGTTGCGTGTCTCGGGCTGGAAGCCGGGCACGCCATTGCTGGACCCCATGTGCGGATCAGGCACACTGCTGATTGAAGCTGCTCAGATGCTGGCTGGCATACCTCCCGGCATCAACCGCAGCTTTGCCTTTGAAAAATTCCTTAGCTTCAAAGCCTCAGAATGGGAAACCGTTCGTAACGCCGTGCCTGCGCCGCTGATACCGAGTGAAACCTCCATTTTTGGCAGTGATATTTCAGGCGATATGCTGGTGATGGCAGGTCATAATCTGGAGAGAGCGGGCATCCCTTTCGACATCCCCTTAAAGCAGATAGAAGCGCAAGAAATCAAAGCACCGACTACTCAGCACGGACTCTTGATTGCCAACCCGCCCTATGGTGAACGTATCGATGTACGCGGAGACAGTACTCAGGCACCGGATGAAATGGCTGTCGCTTTTTTTAGCGCCTTTGGCAGCACACTAAAAACCCGGTTCGCCGGCTGGACGGTATGCCTGTTCACTGCCGACCTGACATTGCCACGCATGCTGCGCCTGAAAGAATCGAAAAAAACGCCGTTCTTCAACGGCGCTATTGAATGCAGACTGTTCAGGTTTGAAATGGTGGCAGGCTCTAACCGGAGAAGTTAACACCTGCCTGAGTACTTACCTGTCTTTAGGTAAATTCCAGCCGCTTGCATGCAGTGTGAGCGCTGAAATTTCCAAGTCCCGATCCGCAGAGAAATACAGTTCGGTTTCTACGGTGGCAAGCGCGCCGTCCTGTATTGCTATTCTGGTTTCACGTCCATCCTTGAGTTTACTGTCACGGCCATCGACCGTTTTTCTCTCAAATAAAAATTTGACGGCGACACCACCATCATCAGTCCTGCTGAAAGTCCATGTCGACCGAGTGGAACCACTTGGACTCACAGGCGTACCGTCATACAATTTGATGAGTGAAGGGATTTCCGGACTGATACCAAATGCGAGATTACCAAATTCATTCGACAAGTACTGGCAAGTAAACAAACTGATGTATTTAGAGCGCAGCGTGTTGCTCAGCACACCATCGCTGTTTCTGGATT
>CAIQLE010000275.1 GCA_903872555.1 uncultured bacterium | reverse complement strand
GCCTTCCACATAGGGCCAGTGCAAGACGCGACTGCCTACACCCGGCATCTGTGCGCGATCGGCCAGTGTGGTGAATTCCACATATTTGGCATTGCCCGTCGGTTCCACTTTGCGTATCAGTTCAGACAGTGAATAGCCTATCCAGGGAATCGCCATCGACCATCCCTCAACACAGCGCATGCGATACAGCCGCTCTTCCATCGGTGCGATTTTGAGCAGGCTGTCGATATCTAGGGTCATCGGCTTTTTGACTTCGCCATCGATGCGCACGGTCCATGGCTTTGTTTTGAGCGAGCCGGCATACAGGAAAGGATCGCCCTTGTCGGTGCCGAACTCATAGAAATTATTGTAGCTGCTGGCATCACTGTAAGGCGTAGGCTTGTCCGGAATCAGAAAGGCGGAATTAGTACGCGCCTGCAGCGCCTGAGGATGCGCACCCTCTGCGGCGTGAGCCAGACCGGAAGCAGCGGCACTGGCACTTAGTGAGCCGGCGGCCATCTGCTGCAGAAATAGACGGCGTGATGCCGCCAGTTCGCGTGGTGTAATTTCAGATGGCAGTGGCTGCTGAAAGCGCGGCAGTTTGATCAGCATGGGATGCTCCGCTGTGAGAGATGAAGTTTCTAAAGCATCTCACAAAATGCGACTGGCTGCCGTTGTCTGATGCGGGCTCAGGCAAAAAATTTATCCGGCACTTTGTCTGAAAAATACAGACTGGTTTTTGGGGCGAAAAAAAAGGCCGCTGTCGCGGCCTTCTGTCGTGGCGCTCTGGTATCAGAGCTCACCGTAGGAATGCAAGCCTGAGAGAAACATATTGACCCCCAGAAAAGCAAAACTCGTCACCAGCAGACCCGTGACAGCCCACCATGCCGCCACCTGCCCACGCAGGCCCTTCATCAGTCGCATATGCAACCAGGCCGCATAGTTGAGCCACACGATCAGGGCCCAGGTTTCTTTCGGGTCCCAGGACCAGTAGCCACCCCAGGCATCTGCGGCCCACAGGGCGCCAAGTATGGTGGCGATGGTGAAGAAGGCAAAGCCGACGGCAATTGCCTTGTACATAATATCGTCCAGCACTTCCAGCTCAGGCAGGCGATCGGCCAGTATGCCCTTGGCTTTGCACAGATAAGCCACACCGACCATGGCCGCCAGTGCGAAGGTGCCATAACCGATGAAATTCGCAGGCACGTGTATCTTCATCCACCAGCTTTGCAGTGCCGGCACCAGCGGCTGAATTTCATGCGCATCACGACTCGTCATGTACCAGAGCAGGAAACCGACTGCAGCTGAAATCACTAGCATCACAAAGGCACTGACCTGACGGGTCTGATATTTTTGTTCGTAAAACACTAGGAACAAGGAGGTAATCAGACAGAACAGTACGAACACTTCGTACAGATTAGAGACCGGAATATGTCCGATATCAGCGCCCAGCAAATAAGATTCATACCAGCGCACCATCATGCCGGTAAAGCCCATCAGTATCGCTGCCCAGCACAGCTTGCTGCCGACTGCGCCACCAAAATCAGAACGCGCCAACAGGCCGCCCCAGTAAAACAAAGTGGACAGGAAGAACAGCGTGCTCATCCACAAAATAGCTGACTGACTCGAGAGCAGGTATTTAAGGAAAAAGCGGGTCTGCGCCATCTCCAGATTGCCCGCATAAAAATAAATGCCGGACAAAGCGAGTGCCGTGATCAGCAAGATCAGGGTGCGTGCGGAACGCCAGTACCAACTGAGTCCTGCAAAGGTTGGCGCCGCCGCCAGCAAAATGCCTTTTTCATAGATGTCCATGAAAGCGCCGTAACGATTCAGGGAGTACAGCGCACCCAGTAAAAGGAAGGCGGCAAACAGCCAGTCAAACAGACTGCGGCCTTTCAGCAGGCCATGATGGTCGTTATCAGGATGATCTTGCGGTGTGGCTTGCGTCAGTTCCATTGTGATTCTCCGTGCACGATAAGGCCGCATCAGTGCGGCAAGTGCTGCGCCAAGTATAGTGCAGCGCTGACAGGCTTGCTTTACCTAGGCTGCAAGCCTGCTTTTGAGGTGTTCAAATTCTTTGTCAAAATCCAGGCTGCGACGCTGAGTACTCATGGCCATCAGGGCATGCGACCCCTTGTCACCGTCAGGGCGTATCCATATCCACAGACGGCGCTCGCGTATATAGAGCATCGCAAAAACACCCAGCACCAGAAACAGGCAGCCCAGATAGACCACATTTTTGCCGGGTGATCGCGTCACCTGAAATACCGAAGCTTTGACTTCATCAAAACCCTTGAGCTGCAACATCACCGGCGCGCCATAAAAGAAAGCATCCGCCAGTGCATCCGTGGCCAGCTGCAGGAAGCGTCCATGCGGTTCATCGGCCAGCGCGGGTGGCAAGCCGTCTTTCTCTCTGGCGGCCTGCCATAGCTCCCACAGACTGCCATTCAGGATCTTCATCAAGATATCCGCAGTTTTTTCTTGCTGATCTTCTGGCAGCTTGCCTATGAAACGCGCAATCGCGATATAGCCTGAGGCATTGCTGTCACCTGCAAACAGCGTCATGCCACGCAATGCCGAAGTACGCACCTGTTCGCGGAACTGTGAATTCATGGTCGGTGTCACCGGCATTTTTTCTGCATAGCGTCGCGCCGCCTTTTCTCGCAGCACAGGATCAGCGATTGCTGCACGCAAGCGCATCCATTCAGCGATCGTACCCTTGTCATCTGCAGGAATGCGCAAATAACGGAAGCTCTCCGAAGGCGAAGCACGCACGCCCACGAGGAAGACTTCATTACCGTCCACTTTTACGGGCAGCATGTAGTTGTTGAATTCACGCGCCTGCCCAGTCTTGTCACGCAACTTATATTGCACACTAGGACCGACGTTCTTCAGGTCTTTGGTTTTTTTGGTATTCGCTGCCGAGCCCAGCTTCTTGTCCAGACTGGTAGAGAATGGTTC
>CAIQLE010000274.1 GCA_903872555.1 uncultured bacterium | reverse complement strand
GGATTTCCCTAAAGAGATCTTGAATCTGGCCAAAGAAACCATTTCACCGCAACAGCTGGAAAACGAATTTGATGCAGTGATCGTGGCCGGTGGTGCCGAAACACCACGTGATCTTCCTGTGCCGGGCCGTGAACTCGCGGGCGTGCACTACGCCATGGAATTTCTGCCGCAGCAAAATCGTGTGAATGCCGGCGACAAGCTGAAAGAACAGCTGATGGCAACTGGCAAGCATGTGATCGTGATCGGCGGTGGTGATACCGGTTCGGATTGCGTAGGCACTTCGAATCGTCATGGCGCTGCATCAGTGGTGCAGTTTGAACTGATGCCGCAGCCACCAGAAACAGAAAACAAACCGATGGTCTGGCCTTACTGGCCCACCAAGCTGCGCACCTCGTCTTCGCATGAAGAAGGTTGCGAGCGTGACTGGGCAGTGGCGACCAAGCGTCTGGAAGGCACAAACGGCAAGGTCGAGAAACTGATCGCTGCCCGTGTCGAATGGAAGGACGGCAAGATGGTCGAAGTGCCGGGTTCGGAATTCGAATTGAAGGCCGATCTGGTGCTGCTGGCCATGGGCTTTGTGTCGCCAGTCAATGCGGTGCTGGATGCTTTTGGTGTGGACAAGGATGCACGTGGCAATGCCAAGGCAACAACGGACGGCGCCGGCTGCTATGCCACCTCGGTGCCTAAGGTGTTTGCTGCGGGCGACGTACGGCGTGGCCAGTCGCTGGTGGTATGGGCGATACGCGAAGGTCGTCAGTGCGCACGTGCGGTCGATGAATTCCTGATGGGTGCTTCTGTATTGCCACGTTAATGTGATCTGAGCTTGAACAAAAAATGCCCGCCACGCGGGCATTTTTGTTGAGCGAATGCTATGCTTCGCGCGTGCTGCATATGCGCCATTTCCCGGCCCTGCGCCAGGCTTGCACTAAAATCCTCTACATTCACCTGAAATATCTGCCTCTTGCCTAATCTCGTCGACATTCGCGATCTGCATTTTGCCTACAACGACAGGCCGATTTTGTCCGGCCTGACGATGCAGTTCCCGCGCGGGAAAGTGATCGCTGTGATGGGCGGTTCAGGTTCGGGCAAGACCACCGTGCTGCGCCTGATTGGCGGTCAGATTCGTGCGCAGTCCGGCAAGGTGAGCGTTGACGGACAGGACGTGGCCGGTCTGGACCTGCATGGCCTGTATGAGCTCAGGCGTCGCATGGGGATGTTGTTCCAGCATGGTGCCTTGTTTACCGATCTCTCGGTCTTCGATAACGTTGCCTTTCCTCTGCGCGAAAACACCCGTCTGCCTGAGAGCATGATCCACGATCTGGTGCTGATGAAATTACATGCAGTCGGTCTGTCGAATGCTGCGGCTCTGAAGCCTGCTGAGGTCTCGGGCGGTATGGCGCGCCGGGTTGCGCTGGCACGTGCGGTCGCACTCGACCCGCAGCTGATCATGTATGACGAACCTTTTGCCGGTCTGGATCCTATTTCCATGGGCGTCACAGCCAACCTGATACGCAAACTGAATGATGCGCTGGGATCGACTTCGATTCTGGTGTCGCATGATGTGCATGAGTCCTTCATGATTGCGGACTATGTGTATTTTCTGTCGCAGGGCCGTATCGTCGCGCATGGCACGCCGCAACAGATGATGGCTTCTGACGATGCCTACGTGAAGCAATTCGTGCATGCCGAGGCCGATGGCCCGGTACCTTTCCATTACCCCGGACGCTCGATTGCAGCGCAGCTGGGCCTGGCGGAGCGGCACTGATGCTGAATCTGCTTGCCCGTCTGGGCCACAGCGTGCGCGCAGGTCTGCATGATCTGGGCGCGGCGGCGCGCACCTTTGCTGCCATCATTTCCGGTTCGGGCGGCTTGTTAAAGCGGCCACGGCTGGTTACGGATCAGGTGCATTTCATCGGTAATTATTCGCTGGTGATTATTGCGGTGTCGGGCTTGTTTGTCGGTTTTGTGCTCGGCCTGCAGGGCTATTACACACTCAACAAATACGGTTCTGAGCAGGCGCTGGGTCTGCTGGTGGCGCTGTCACTCACACGTGAGCTCGGCCCGGTGGTGACGGCCTTGCTGTTCGCAGGCCGAGCCGGTACCTCACTGACGGCAGAGATTGGTCTCATGAAGGCGGGTGAGCAACTCGATGCGATGGAAATGATGGCCGTCGATCCTATCAAGCGCGTACTGGCCCCCCGCTTCTGGGCGGGCGTGCTGGCCATGCCGGTGCTGGCGGCTATCTTCAGTGCTGTGGGTGTGCTGGGCGGTTATATTGTGGGCGTGGATCTGATTGGTGTGGATGAAGGGGCATTCTGGTCGCAGATGCAGGCTGGTGTGGATGTCTGGAGTGATGTGGCCAATGGTGTGCTGAAGAGTCTTGTGTTTGGAGTCGCAGTCACCTTCACGGCGCTGTATCAGGGCTACCGCACCGCACCCACTCCCGAAGGCGTCGCGCGTGCCACCACCCGCACGGTGGTGATTGGTTCTTTAATGGTGCTGTGGCTGGATTTCCTGCTGACGGCACTGATGTTTTCCTGAGCGCCTGAAGCAGAGCGGTAAAGTGCCCTCTGTTCATGCCATGTACATGTTGAAATAAGTTCTACTTTGAGGCAAAGCATGCAACGCAAATCTTTCGATGTCTGGGTTGGCCTGTTCGTATTACTCGGTGCCATAGCCCTGATGTTTCTTGCACTGAAAGTGGGGAACCTGAGCGCCATGAATTTCGGCCCCGGCTATACCCTGGTGGCGCGTTTCGATAATATTGGTGGACTTAAACCACGCGCTGCGGTCAAGAGCGCAGGCGTGGTGGTGGGGCGGGTAGAAAGCATAGGCTTTGATGACAAGAATTTTCAGGCCAATGTGACCATGCGTTTTCAGGGCGAATATCATTTTCCCAAAGACAGCTCGGCCAAGATACTTACTTCAGGCTTATTGGGTGAGCAGTACATAGGTATAGAGCCAGGTGGCGATGAAAAGAACTTCATCGAAGGTGACCGCATCAAAAGCACGCAGTCGGCCATCGTTCTTGAAAACCTGATTAGCCAGTTTTTATTTAGCAAGGCAGCTGATGCCAGTGGAGATACTAAAAAATGAAAAACACACGATATTTCCGCTGGGCGGGCATCCTGATGCTGGCTTTGCTTATGACAGCTTGTGCCAGCACGACGCCTGCGACCTCGTCGAATACGCCCGATCCGCGTGATCCTTACGAAAATTACAACCGTTCCATGTTCCGTTTCAATATGGCGGTTGACGATAATGTCATCAAGCCCGTTGCCACAGGCTATGAAAATTATGTGCCTGCGATGATACGTACTGCCGTCGGAAATTTCTTTGGCAACATCGGCGATGTCTGGACAGCAGTAAATAATTATTTACAAGGCAAACCCAAGGACGGCACGACCGATGTGGCGCGCGTGGTGTTCAACTCGACATTTGGCATCGTCGGTCTGATCGATGTGGCCACGCCTATAGGGCTGCCTAAGCATGACGAAGATTTCGGCCAGACACTGGGAGTCTGGGGCGTGCACTCCGGTCCCTATCTGATTTTGCCTTTCTTTGGTTCCAGCACGGTGCGTGATGGCATCGCCAAGCCTGTGGATCTGTACGCGGATCCTCTGAATCAGGTCGACAATGTGAGCGCCAGAAACGTTGCCAGAGTGCTGCGTATCATTGACGACCGTGCCGACCTCTTGGGATCGTCTGCATTGATGGAGGGTGCAGCGCTGGATCCGTATCAGTTTATTCGTGATGCCTATTTGCAGCGACGTGAATCTCGTGTGCGCGATGGCGCATCAGATTAGTTTATTTGCCAACAGTTCTGATACGCATACCTGCGTGACTGGCTGAGTCCGCCTGCATTGGTTATCATGTCGCCTGTGGACGGTAAATTTTTTACCGTCATGCGCCAGATAAGTGGATACCTCATGCACGCACTCAGACCATTCATTTTTAGCTTCTTCGCCTTGCTCGCGCCACTGTCAGTGAACGCGGCTAATCCGCAGCAAGAGGCGCCCGATGTTCTGATCAAGCGAGTCAGTGAAGAAATTCTCGATATCGCCAAGAACGACAAGCAGATACAGGCGGGCAATCAGCAGCGCATCATTGAGCTGGTGCAGGCCAAGATAATCCCGTATGTGAATTTTCAGCGCATGACCGCGCTGGCAGCGGGACGTTTCTGGCGCGAGGCCAGTCCTGAACAGCAAGCCGCACTGACCAGTGAATTCCGCACGCTGCTGATATTTACGTATTCCGGCGCTATCTCTCAGGTACGTAATCAGCGGCTGGATTTCAAGCCCCTGCGTGCCGCAGCTGACGATACCGAAGTTGAAGTCAAATCCAGCGTGGTGCAGGCGCGTGGTGAGCCATTGCAGCTTAACTATCGTCTGGAAAAAACCCCGGTCGGTTGGAAAATTTATGATGTGAATATTCTCGGTGCCTGGCTGGTCGAAACGTATAAAGGCAGCTTCTCATCCGAGATCGCCAAGGGCGGCATCGACGGCCTGATCAAGACGCTGGCCGAGCGCAACAAGCGGCTGGCGGCCAGCCCTTCAGCGCCAGCCAAGAGCTAGGATAGTGCCATGGCTTTTGCACCGACATCCCTGACCAAGACCGAGGCTCCTGAGGTACTGCAGGCAGGCCTGAGCGCGATAGCGCAGGGCGCCACCGAGATCGATCTGCAGCATCTGAAGCACTTCGATTCGTCCGCTGTGGCGGCGCTGCTGGCCTGGCGGCGCGCAGCAGAGGCAGCGGCAATTCAGCTCAGGCTGCTGAGCCTTCCCGCCGGCTTAAACAGTCTGGCTGGCTTGTATGGGGTGAATGAACTGCTGGCTACTTGAGGCGACTCCCCGGCATTCACCGTTCTCCCCTAAGAATTCCCCTATAATCAAGTCCTTTGCGCTGCCTTTGCGGCGCTTTTCTGTTTTTTCTCCTGCCCCTTCCAACGATGGCTGCCATCCAGATTGAGAACGTCAAAAAACGCTACGGCTCTTTGCAAGCCTTAGGTGGAGTCTCGCTTGCGATTCAGGAGGGCGAGTTCTTTGGCTTGCTGGGCCCGAATGGTGCAGGCAAGACCACACTGATTTCCATCATCGCCGGTCTCACGCATGCGGATGACGGCAGGGTCGCGATTGACGGCCATGATGTCGTCACAGACTACCGTGAAGCACGTAAGCGTCTGGGCGTAGTGCCGCAAGAACTGGTATTCGATCCGTTTTTCACCGTGCGCGAAACTTTGCGCATGCAGTCGGGCTATTTTGGTATCCGCAACAACGACGCATGGATAGACGAAGTCATGCACAACCTGGATCTCACGTCCAAGGCCGACGCCAATATGCGCTCGCTGTCGGGCGGCATGAAGCGACGTGTGCTGGTGGCGCAGGCGCTGGTACATAAGCCGCCCGTCATCATGCTGGACGAGCCTACGGCCGGCGTTGATGTGGAGCTGCGTCAGACGCTGTGGAATTTCATCGGTCGCCTGAATCGTGATGGTCACACCGTGGTGCTGACCACCCATTATCTGGAAGAAGCTCAGGCGCTGTGCAATCGGATTGCTATGCTGAAGGCAGGTCAGGTGGTAGCGCTGGATTCAACCGCCGCGCTGATCAACCGTATCTCTGGCTCGCAGCTGGTGGTCAGATTGTCGGGCGGCCCTTTGCCGGCTGCGCTGCACGGGCTGGTGTCGCATCCGGATGAACTCAAAGGCGGCAATAAATACACCGTGCGCGTGAATCATCATGACGAGGTCGAAGGCCTGCTGGCCAGCCTGCGCGTGGCGGGACTCAAGATCGAGGATCTGCAATTGAATCAGGCCGATCTGGAAGATGTCTTTATACAAATCATGGGAGCGGCGCAATGACGGGCTTTCGTACGCTGCTCTATAAAGAATTGCTGCGTTTCTGGAAAGTGGCAACGCAAACCCTGACGGCACCTATCGTGACGGCCATGTTGTACCTGCTGATTTTCGGCCATGTACTCGAAGCCCATGTGCAGGTCTTTCCCGGTGTGTCGTATACGGCCTTTCTGGTGCCGGGTCTGGTGATGATGAGCGTGCTGCAAAATGCCTTTGCGAATTCTTCTTCATCACTCATTCAGTCCAAGATCACGGGCAATCTGGTGTT
>CAIQLE010000273.1 GCA_903872555.1 uncultured bacterium | reverse complement strand
CTCTCCCCCGTTCAGAAAACCTTATGGACCTATGATCGACACATTCTCGACCTGCCTGACGCTCGATTAGGGGGAGAGAGTGCGTTAGCAAAATTAACCATGCTGAATGAACCACAGCATCCAGTGATAGCCCTAACGGGTGAATCCGTATTGCAAGCCGAGCAAGCGGGTGTGTTCTTTGAACCCAGAGAGCTTGCGGATGCGATTTCTGTTCAGGTATGGCGTTACATTCCTAACATACGAGAAAAAGAAAAAACGGTCGATCCCTTGTCGCTTTGGCTAAGTCTGAAAGACAATCGTGACGATAGGGTTCAGATTGCCCTCGATGAAATGGAGGAGAAGTTTCTGTGGTGAGAGGGTTAGAGATTTTTCAGGAATGGTTCAATGGATTTGAGAACCAGTATGTTCTGATCGGTGGTACAGCAGCATCGATCACGATGGATGAGGCTGGATTGTCATTCCGGGGCACCAGAGATCTGGATATCGTTCTACACGTAGAAGCGCTGACACCAGCGTTTGGTAAATTATTTTGGGAGTTTGTCGTGGCGGGTGGTTACCTGAAAAAAGAAGGTGACCCACTACAAAAGCCTTGCTTGTATAGATTCCAGAAACCACAGGATGAAGAATTTCCACACATGCTGGAATTGTTCTCACGTGTCCCTGCAACTTTGGATTTTGTTCTGCCGGGTCACCTCACACCCATACCGATTGACGAAAAAATTTCCAGCCTATCGGCGATCTTACTTGATGATGATTAATATCAGTTCATCATCAGCGGTAGAAAAATCAGGCATAGCCTTCCGAGCTGGGTAGGCGAAGATCGACTGATACCATTAAAAGCGGTTGCATGGATGGAGATGAATGAACGAGTGCTACAGGGTGATTTGATCGATGCAAAGAAAATTAACAAACATTTAAATGACATCGTGAAATTATCAACTCTGTTGCAATCTAATCGGATCATTGAATTGCCTGAAAAAATCAGGATTGATCTACAAGCGTTTGCGAAGTCGGTGGTCGAATTGAATCAGCCGGATTTATCAAAAGCAATACACCGGATTGCAATTTCATATGATTTGAATTTGTAATTCAGACTGACCAAAAAAGATCGAAGCCAAGCGCTTCACTTTGATCAGCGATACATCACCAAGCCCCGCACATCCTCCCGCATCAACTCCACAAACCGCTTCCAGCGTTCATGCGCCTCTGGCGGGCATACCCGCTTTGGGTACTGCACCTGCAAGCGGCGCTGCACTTGTATGCTGCCATCCTTTACTGCGTAGCGTGAGGTATAGCGGATTTCACCATCATCGTAATCGCGGTCTTGCGGCAATTGCGTGATTTCTATGCCTGCTGGCAGGGTCAGCTGGTAATCATCTTGATCCAGGTGAGAATTGCAGACATAGGGGAATCTGCGGCTAGCGATGGGTTTGAAAGTGGTTTGGGATGCGATGACAGCAGGCGCAAGACCCACAGGCAGCGCGAATCCACCGGGGCGGCTGAGGTCGGTAATGCGATCTAAGGTGAAGCTGGAGCGGACAACAAAGGGCTGATCCAGTTCGCTGGGCGGGGTGGAGCTGATGCTGCCGTCACCGATTTCATTGAAGCGGTAAAAGAGTTCAATGATGTTTTTTTCCTGACCATCAATGTCAACCGCGTAGCGGTTGGCCCGGGAGTTGATGGCACGGTCCCCATTCATTCTGGCGATGGACTGGCCTTCGATGCTGCCGTCCTGATGCATCAGCATGCTGACCTCGGTTTCAATCTTATGATCACTGGCCTGCATTTTTGGGGTGCGACCCAAGCGGCCGAGTGCGGTCAGTACCGTCGGCTTGTCCAGCACGCTATTGGACAGAATGCCAAAAGGTGCAAACTGCGCAGTTGAATCCAGATAGAGATCCAGATTAGGCAAGTAGGTAATGACGTGATTCATGGGGGAGTAATCCCCCGGGCTTGCGATAATTTCGAAAGACTCGCCGCTATTAATGAGCGCAGCGCTGCTGGGTATACCCACGGCATGGAGCAAAGCTTCCAGCAAAACGACATGGTCTTTGCAATCACCGAAGCGATGGCGATACACCTCACTCGCAGGGTGGGGCTGTAGCCTGCCGGGGCCTATGCTAGTGGCGACATAACGAATATTTTTCGTGACCCAGTTGTAGAGGGCATGTGCCTTATCTTCTTCGGTGCTAAGACCTGCGGTGAGCTGTAGCGCAAGCTGCCTTAGCTCTGGTGTAACTTTGGCTCGTTGATGAGCGACGCGCTCATAACTGTCTCCCACGGCGACGTAATCGGGGAAAGTAGAGATGGTGACATAGGAGCCGAAGTCGAAGTCGTCTTGGCTGCCATCCTCTTCACGGAAAGCTTGCATCTGGCTCAGATGATAAGCGTAGTGCGTCGGCTGTTTACCAGCACTGATCAAACCCCCTTCAAAGCCTCTGGAGCTTGCATACAGCTTCATGTCGGATGGAGCTGTCAGATCAATCTTGACGTCTTCAAAGGGTACCGATGGTGAAGCTGCAAGACCGATCTTAAATTCGCCTGGATTATTGGGTTTGAAACGTTTCAGCAAAATTTTGGAGTAAAGGCGGCTACCCTTAG
>CAIQLE010000272.1 GCA_903872555.1 uncultured bacterium | reverse complement strand
TGGCGCTGTCGGCCAGGACGCTGGGCTGTAAGGCCGTGATCGTGATGCCGACCACCACACCGGCCGTCAAGATAGATGCGGTGCGCTCACGCGGTGGCGAGGTGGTGCTGTTTGGTGATTCCTATTCTGACGCTTATCAGCATGCGCTGAAGCTGGAGAAAAAACACAAACTGACTTTCGTTCACCCTTTCGATGATCCGTATGTGATTGCGGGTCAGGGCACGATAGGCATGGAAATCCTGCGTCAGCATGCAGGGCCTATACACGCAGTGTTTGTGGCGGTAGGCGGCGGTGGATTAATTGCCGGTGTGGGGGCGTATATCAAGGCGGTGCGTCCGGATATCAAAGTCATCGGTGTGCAGACCACGGATTCGGATGCGATGACGCGCTCGCTGCACAGTGGCCGTCGCGTGATGCTGAATGATGTAGGCCTGTTTTCCGATGGCACGGCCGTCAAGCAGGTGGGCGAAGAAACCTTGCGCGTGGCGAAACAGGTCGTCGATGAAATGATTCTGGTCGATACCGATGCGGTGTGCGCTGCAATCAAAGATGTCTTCATCGATACACGCAGCATTCTCGAACCGGCAGGTGCGCTCGCGGTTGCCGGCGCCAAGGCTTATGTGGAACGTGCCGCAAAATCACGCAAGCCGGTACGCGATGAAACGCTAGTGGCGATTGCCTGCGGTGCGAATATGAATTTTGACCGCCTGCGCTTCGTCGCAGAACGTGCCGAAGTGGGTGAGGCACATGAAGCCGTATTCGCCGTGACGATTCCCGAAGAGCGCGGCAGCTTCAAGCGTTTTTGTCAGCTAGTTGGCGCGCGTGGCGTGACTGAATTTAATTACCGCATCAGCGATGACAAGCAGGCTCATGTGTTTGTCGGTCTGCAAGTCGCAAATCGCGATGAACCGGGCAAGATCAGCAAATATTTTGAGAAGCAGGGCTTCAAGACCCTGGATCTGACGCATGATGAACTGGCCAAGCTGCACATACGCCATCTGGTCGGCGGCAAGAGTGCGCTGGCTGAGAATGAATTGCTGTACCGCTTTGAATTCCCTGAGCGTCCGGGTGCATTGATGCGCTTCCTCGACAGCATGGCGCCGAACTGGAATATCAGTCTGTTTCACTATCGCAGTCAGGGCGGTGATGTGGGGCGCGTACTGGTCGGCTTACAGGTACCGAAAAAAGAGATGAAGGCTTTCCGTGATTTCCTCTCCACCCTCGGCTACCGCGCCTGGGATGAAAGCGCCAATCCTGCCTATAAACTCTTCCTGTGAACTCAGGACCTGATTTGAAATACTCTCCTCGACTGACATCATGAAACAGGGCAAAGCGCCAGACGACTCGCCGCTGGGGAAGGCCTCGGCCTATGCGGACAGCTACGCCCCGGAGCTGCTGTTTTCCATGCCGCGCGCAGACAAACGCGCCGAACTGGGAATCAGCGGCACGCTGCCGTTTTTTGGCATGGATATCTGGAATGCTTATGAAATATCCTGGCTGAATCTGCGCGGCAAACCACAGGTGGCGATTGCGACACTTAGCGTGCCTGCCGATACGCCCTGCATTGTCGAATCCAAGTCGATGAAGCTGTACTTCAATTCATTCAATCAGGTGCGCATGGCCAGCCCGGATGCTTTGCTGGAAGTGCTGCGTGCCGATCTTGGCGCGGCCTTTGGTGGCAGCGTACAGGTGAAACTGACGCTGGCCGATGCCTTTGGTACGCTGATCATGGGCGAACTGGAAGGCAGACTGCTGGACAGGCTGGACATCGAAGTCGACGAATATCACCCGGACCCGCTGCTGCTCAAGGCACATAAAAATGAAGCGCCGACCGAAGAAAAACTGGTCTCACACTTACTAAAATCCAATTGTCTGGTGACCAACCAACCCGACTGGGCCAGTGTGCAGATCCACTATGTGGGCAGAGCCATAGATCAGGAAGGTTTACTGAAATATCTGATAGGTTTTCGCACGCATCAGGAATTCCATGAGCAATGCGTAGAACGTATCTTCATGGATATCCTGCGCCAGTGCGAGCCGGCGAAACTCATGGTCTATGCGCGCTATACACGCCGTGGCGGTATCGACATCAATCCCTGGCGCAGCAATTTTTCACTGTCTGCCATGCCGTCGAATACCCGCAACGCACGTCAATGAACAGCGAACAACATTTTAATCAAAGCGATTGCTATCGGGCAGCGTCAGGTATAAATTGATCGACCGTAGCTTGTCTGGATTTTTCGCCCTGCTGAAGGAAAGCCCCTATAATTTCGGGCGAACGTATTATTGTGCAACGCATCATGACCCATTTCAGCCAAATCCTTCCTACCCATAATGTCGTCCTCGATCTGGAATGCTCCAGCAAAAAGCGGGCATTCGAGCAGGCCGGCCTGATTTTCGAGAACAACTGCGGTATTGCCCGCTCCACGGTATCGGACAATCTGTTCGCCCGCGAGCGTCTCGGTTCAACCGGACTGGGACATGGCGTGGCCGTGCCGCATGGCCGCATCCGCGGTCTGAAGGCACCACTGGCCGCCTTTGTGCGACTGGCTGAGCCGATTCCCTTTGAATCCCCGGATGGCGAGCCTGTCAAACTGCTGATCTTCCTGCTGATTCCCGATAACGTTACTCAGCAACATCTGGAAATCCTGTCCGAGATCGCTGAAATGTTTTCCGATAAAAGCTTTCGCAGCATGATGAGCGAGAATACCGATGCGGAAGCCCTGCATGCCCGTCTCGTGACTTGGCATCCTCCTGAACGTAGCGTCGCCTGAACTCAGCCACTCCATGCCACTCATCACCCCACTGGCAATACATCAGCTCTACGAAGACAATCTTGAAACGCTGCGACTGTCCTGGGTCGGCGGACAGTCCGGCGGTGACAGACTGATATACGGCGATGCCGCTTCGGCCGCCGATCAGGTCGGTCACCTGAACTTGATCCACCCCGGGCGCATACAAGTCTTTGGCCAGCAAGAGCATGACTACATGCTGCGCATTTCAGAAAACAGCCGAGCCTTTCAGGCGCGTGAACTGGTCGCTGGCGAAACCCCGGCGTTTATCATTGCGCAGTCGCTGGTGCCTGACCCGCAGATTGTTACCATCTGCAATGATCATAATATCCCCCTGCTGACAACGCCCCTGCCGGCAGCGCAGGTGATTGATTACCTGCGTGTCTATCTGTCCAAAAAACTCGCCAGCCGCGTCACCATGCATGGCGTCTTCATGGATGTACTCGGGGTCGGCGTCTTGATTACGGGTGAATCCGGTCTGGGCAAGAGCGAGCTGGGTCTGGAACTGATCTCACGTAACCACGGACTGGTGGCAGACGACGCCGTAGAGTTTTCGCGCATTGCGCCGAATATGATCGAAGGCCGCTGTCCGCATTTGCTGCAAAACCTGCTGGAAGTGCGCGGACTGGGCCTGCTCGACATCAAGACCATTTTTGGCGAGACCGCAGTGCGCCGCAAGATGCGCCTGAAACTCATCGTGCATCTGGTCAGACGCAAGACGCTGGAAGAAAACTACGAACGCCTGCCGCTGGATCAGCATACGCAGGATGTGCTGGGTCTGGCGATACGCAAAGTGGTGATTCCGGTCGAAGCCGGCCGAAATATCGCCGTGCTGCTCGAAGCGGCCGTGCGCAACAATATTCTGCAAATGCGTGGCATCGATACGCTGGCCAATTTCATGGAACGTCAGCAAAGAGCTATGGGCAACGAATAAGTTGCTGCTTTCCGCTATCATCTGCCCATGCGCATCATTATCCTTACTGGCATTTCCGGTTCAGGCAAATCCGTCGGCCTGAACGCGCTCGAAGACGCCGGCTATTTTTGTGTCGACAATTTACCGCCCTCGCTGCTGCGGGCGCTGGTAGCTACTCGCATAGAAGAAAATGCGCAAAACCTGGCGGTGGCGGTTGATGCGCGCAGCGCTTCCTCGCTGTCTGCACTGCCCGCAGACATCAGCTGGCTGAAATCTGAAGGCCATCATGTCGACGTTGTCTTCCTGACGGCAAAGACAGAATCCCTGATCAATCGTTTTTCTGAAACCCGTCGCAGCCATCCTTTGTCGCACCGCGTGGCGCCTGAGTCGCGCAAGTCCGACACGCCTACCCTGATTGAATGCATACGACAGGAAAGGGAAATGCTGGCTGCGATTGAAGGTCTGGGCCATCAGATTGACACCTCAGGTCTGAGCGCCAATCAGCTGCGCGCATGGATCAAGGAATTAATACAAACCGATCAGAGCGCGCCACTATCGCTCTTGTTTGAATCGTTTGCCTTCAAATACGGCGTGCCACTGGATGCTGATCTGGTGTTCGACGTGCGCGTGGTACCGAATCCTTATTACGACAAAATGCTGCGCCCTTTGAATGGCCGGGATCAGCCCGTGATTGATTTTTTGAAGGCGCAAAAAGATGCGCTGGATTTACTGGCTGATATACAAGGCTTTGTCGACAAATGGCTGCCTGCTTTTCAGCGCGACAATCGCAGTTATCTCACCGTCGCCATAGGCTGCACCGGTGGACAACACCGCTCTGTTTTCATGGTTGAACAACTGGCTGCGCATTTCCGTGATCAGGCACGTGTGCTGGTCAGACATCGCGAACTGGATTAACAGACATCGCACATGAGATTGATAGCGCTGAACTCACAGCGCCATGAGCAATTTCTTTACGGGTGCCGGCAAGGCAGCCTCTGACATGCTCTCATTGGTCCGCCATTGATAAGTCCCTTGTGCTGCCATCAGATAACGGCGGCTGAGTTGTATGCGGACTGGCAGCACCGTCAGTTTGTAATGCGTAAAACTATGCGTGAATGCTGGCAGCATATCGATCTGTTTTATTTTTCCAAACGAAGCCAGCGCTAGCATGACCGCATCGCTTAATTCTTGTTCTTGTTGTTGTTCTCGTTCTCGCTCTTGTTCCTGCTGCTGCTTTTTTAGCTGATCTCTCTTTTTATCCTTCTGAATATCGCTCCGCTGTTCTTGATGTTGTTTTTTATTTTTTTCATTTGCCGCACCCTGAGCCTTGGCTGAAGTCGCAGCTTCAGCACTGCTGGCTTCTTCTTGCAGACGTAGCAGTTCAGGCAGCGACAGCAAACCGCCCCAGATACCTTCAGGCGGTCGCTGCTCCAGCAAAATCTCTCCTTCATGCTGCACCAGTAGCATCACGGTAGATTTTTCAGGCACTTGTTTCTTGGGTTTACGCACAGGCAGCTCGGCAGTACGTCCGGTG
>CAIQLE010000271.1 GCA_903872555.1 uncultured bacterium | reverse complement strand
TTAAGGATGATGTCATGAGCTTTGAAGATAATTGTTCGTTTGGCGTTATCAAAATCGATACAAAACAGCGATAAAAAACAAAGTATCCATCAGCATTGATTTGTCTCAAGCGCGCGCATCTGGACTTCATGAGAAATACAGCTAGACTGCCGTTTCTGATGATTAACTTGCTGGCAGACACAAAGAGTGAAACGATGAACTCCTATCCTATAGCTTTGACACCAAGCGCCGAAGAACTTATGGAAGATTTTATTGAAGCTTCCATTCGCAGCGGAAGCAGCGAACGTGAACTCTATTTTTTGCGCGAATCCATGCATAGTTTGCTGCGCCTCAAGCACTCTGAAGAGTTGCTCGAAATACGAAAGAGCGTCAACAAGCTGATTCCTATTTCACTGCAGCCTCAGCATATACGTCGCTCCAAGAGTCGTCGCTCTGCAACGGGATTCCAGCACGGACAGACCCAATTCGTATTCGGTCGGGAAATCTAAGTCCGGAAATTGCCGCTGCGCTTAAGCAAAATTTTCTCCAGACCGCCGGTCCGCCGTGCTGCTTGCTCTGGCCTTCCCGCCTATGCCCTCAAGGGTAATGCCGGGAGGCTGTCATTCAATCTATAATCATTGCCGGACTTGCCATGTCGTTGTAAACAAAGGCAGTTTCATCAAAATAAAAATCTCTAAGCATAATAATGCTTTGCCTATGAGCTCAGTTTTTTTGTCACTACGGTATCGGGATTGAGCATGGCCAGAGCATCAACCCGCCCTATCGTCACGATCCACGATGAACGTGATGCCCTGCGTCACGCCAGAGGAAAGATTGACGTCGTTGATGACGATCACGCCATCCGCGAAGCCCTGATCTCGCTGCTGAATCTGGAGGGTTATGCCACCCGCTCTTTTGAATCTGGCGCTCTCTATCTGGAAGCACTCGCCAGTGCTGAGCCTGCATTTCCAGGGCCGCGTTGCTTGCTGCTTGACGTCAAAATGCCGGATCTGACAGGCTTGGAATTGCAGCGCAAACTATCTGAAATTTCAGAATCCATACCGATTGTGTTCATGAGTGGCGGCAGCGGTGCACTGGAAGCAGTGCAGGCTCTCAAGAGCGGCGCCATGGATTTCCTGATCAAGCCCTTTGATGAGGAAACGCTGCTTGCCGCAGTCAGCGAGGCGCTAGAAAAAAGCCGTGACGAAGCCAAGGACGAAGTGCTGAATCAACATGCCGCCGGCCAGCTCGCCAGCCTGACTGAACGTGAAGCACAGATTGCCCGTATGGTATCCAGTGGGCTGCTTAATCGCGATATTGCAGAGAAGCTCGGCATCGCCGTCAGAACCGTCAAGCTGCACCGCATGCATATGATGCGCAAACTGGGAGCCAGCAATGTTATTGAACTGGCACGTATTATTGATCGCCTGAGCTGATTGTTCCCGGCTCTGACGCCGGCCCCCACCACCGCATCACCCCCGAATTCAGACCAGCAGAACGTCCGCGCCCGCGCTAAGTTGCCCCCTGGGACACTAGGCATAGTTTCCTCAAGGATATATTCTTTGTAGCTGAAAAGCCCTGGCTTGAGTACAGCTCGCTGTCAGGCGGCCATGACAATCAGTAAAAATATCAAGAGACAACGATGAATCAGCTCGCCCAAGATATGACTTCCCAGCCCAAAGCGGCCGGTCGCGAAAGCGGCAGTTCGCTGGCTGATATTTCGCGTAAGTGGCTGGCGGACATACGTCCTGATAGTTTCAATGAATGTCACGAATATCTGGCCGCCGTCAGGCTGGCGCGCCATATGAGCAAGATCGATGTCTGCCGGGCCAGCCAGATTAACGGCGGTCCGGCCAGTGGCGTATCTCTGCCCACCGTTTCAAAAATTGAAAGCGGCTCCTATGGCGAACCCGGCTTTCGCACCATGGTCAGGCTGGCTCGCGGTTATGGCATCCCTGTGGCCAGTCTGGAGCGATTTTTTTACTAAGCTCGGGGCTGAAAAATAGCCCGTCCTTGCCAGATAAGGTGTTATCTTTCAGAAATTAGTTCTCATCACATCATCTGAGATTCTCATTAGACTTGGTTCATGAAGACAGCAATCGACCTCAATGCCCTCGTCATCGACGGCAATAAACTCAAGCAAGCGCGCGAAGCGAAAGGCATGACTGTCGCTGAAACCGCGCTGCTGGTGACGCTGTCGCGTGAGCAGATTGTCCATATCGAAGAAGGTGGCGAACGGCCTTTTTACACCCCTGCCCACAAACTGCTGGCCATACGCAAATATGCCACTGCAATGGACATTCCCTATGACGAAGTAGTCACCGGGCCAGGTGCTGAGCAGACCATGCCTATACCGGAAGACGCTCCCCCGGCCATGATGTCGCACAGTGAGGGGGAAGAAGCAGCTGACCTGCGACTGGCCGCAGTCGAACGCAATGCCGAGATTCGCCGCAAGCTGCTGATGGGCGCTATCGCTATTACAGTCCTACTGGCTATTTACGCAAAAATGCGTGGCTCACAGGATGAACTGTATTCTGCCGTGAATCCTCCTGAAGTACAGGTGATGGCAGAAGAACCTGCTGCACCCGCAACTGAAGCCAGCGCTGGCAAAGAATCATCCTTACCCGCTACGGCCGCATCCACGGTAAGCCCCGCAGCGTTAGCGGCGCCAGCGCCGGTTTCCGCGCCGGTGACTGCTCAGCCTTCTGCGCCCGTCCCGGCCAGTGCAACAGCGGCAGGGACTGATTCCGTAACCAAACCCGCTGCCGACAAAATGACTGCTGAGGCTGGCGATGAATGCCAATTCAAGGCCGGCAGCGAGATCCGGACCTGGTCACCTCCGTATCAGCGCAAATCGGATGTGCGCCTGTTTTTGATCAGCCCCAAGGGCGGCAGCCTGTGTATTGCCGATGCCAGTGGCAAGACAAAACTCATCACGCTCAAGCCCATGAACGGTCAGTCATTCTCAGGCAAGCCCCCCTACACGGTCCGCTCCAGCCAGCTGGCTACAATAGAAATTTATCTGCAAGGCTTGCGCGTCAAAGTCCCTGCAGAGGCCGAATCACTGCGACTAGTCCCGACTCAGGTCACCTCACCGCCTTCGGATTCAGGCAACAGCTCCGGCGCCTGAGATCGGTCGTTTTGCGCTGCAATAGTTACAACTCCTCCTCCCCCGCTATCACTCTGAGGCTGCAGGCCTTCGCCATTTGTATGGCAATGCAGCATCGATAAGAGTTGACTGTACATTTCAGCAGTCAGATCATCCGCTATCCGATGACGCGTGCTTTTACAGAGCAAAACCACGCAGCCCAACCAGAGTTCAAAATAAGGCAGCTTGAATCGGCACAGACCGATGCTATTGCCCAAAAAAATAAACGGAGGAGACCATGAAACAAAACCCGATCGCGCCTGCGCGAGCCACCCCCCTGCGCTCACTGGCAGCGCTCTCCACGGCTGCCCTACTGGCATTCGGTGCAGTCGGCAGCCTGGCGGCGCAGGAAATCAAGATAGGCGTAGTCAGCTTCCTGTCGGGACAAGCGGCCGACAGCTTTGGCGTACCCGCCATCAATGGCGCGAAATCTCTGATTGAAGCCTTCAACAAAGGGAATGCTCCTGCGCCTTTCAACAAAAAGGGCTTTGGCGGTCTGCAGATCGTGCCGGTCTATGTCGACGAAAACGGCGGCGCCACTAAGCAAGTACAGGAACTGCGCAATCTGTTTGATCGTGAAAATGTCGATATCGTGATCGGCTATGTCAGCTCGGGCGACTGTCTGGCGGTTTCGCCAGTCGCGGAAGAGATGAAAAAATTACTGGTGCTTTACGATTGCGGCACCCCACGCATCTTTGAAGAAGCCAATTACAAATATGTATTTCGTACAGCTTCACATGGCGCGATGGACAACGTGGCAGCGGCTCGCTATCTGAAAGCACGCAATTTTAAAGTCGACACCATCAATCTGATCAATCAGGACTATGCCTGGGGTCATGATTCGCTGAAAGATTTTTCTCTTTCCATGGCGGTGCTGTATCCGAATGCAAAAATACAAGCGGATCAGCGTCCGAAATTCGGTGCCGGTCAGTACGGCACTGAAATCTCGCAACTGATGTCACAGCCGGCTGACATCACGCATTCCAGTATGTGGGGCGGTGACTTGCAGGCCATGATATTGCAGGCTGCGCCGCGTGGACTGTTCAAAAAATCACACGTCGTACTGACTGCCGCAGATCATGTGCTGATACCGCTGGGCGAAAAAATGCCTGAAGGTGTCATTCTTGGTGCGCGCGGTGCCTACGGCATGCTGGCACCCAAATCAGCCCTGAATGACTGGTGGTGGAATCTGTATCAGGCGCAATGGGGTGTCTATCCTGTCCAAGCCCCCTACCGTATGGCGCAATCGCTGCTGGGCGTAAAACTCGCCGTCGAAAAAGCCATGGCCGCAAATGGCGGCAAGAAGCCTTCGACGGAACAGATCGCCGCCGCCTTGCGTGGCTCTGAATGGGACTCTCCCGGTGGTCGTATCAAGATGGCCTTAGGTGAAGGCCAGCAAGCGGTTCAGGCGACTGCCATAGGGCGCACCAAATGGGACGCCGGCAAAAAAATGGTGGTGCTGGAAGATATACAGCGCTTCCCTGCAGAGTGTGTCAATCCACCCGCGAATATGAAATCTGAAGAGTGGATGAAAGCGGGTTTCCCCGGCGCGAAATGCAATTAAAAAATTCAACCATAAAAGCGCTGCAATGACTTTATTCATGACCATACTGATTGATGGCCTGACCTATGCGTCCTGGCTGTTTATCGTCGCCCTCGGTTTGACGCTGGTGTTCGGCGTGCTGAAAATTCTGAATGTGGCGCACGGCAGCTTCTATGCACTCGGTGCCTATGCAGCGGCCAGTATGGTCGGCTGGTTCGCCAGCATGCAGCTGGCACCTGAGTTATCCATCGTCGCCATGTTGCTGGCTGCGGTGGTGGTGGCCGCACTGGTGGCACCTTTATGCGAGCGCGGTCTGTTGCGCAGTTTTTATGGTCGCGATGAAGTGCTGCTGGTGCTGGTGACCTTTGCCCTGTTCCTGATACTGGAAGATGTCACCAAGCTGATCTGGGGCGTCAATCCTCTCTATGTAT
>CAIQLE010000270.1 GCA_903872555.1 uncultured bacterium | reverse complement strand
CGGCCTTCGTAGAGCACGAAGTCCATCTTGGCCTTGCCGACGATTTCACGGATAGCGGTTTCAGCGACCTGCTTGACGGTTTCTTCCTGATCGCGGTTATTGAAGACCCAGTCAGAAGCATCCTTCAGGCGGTACTGTACGGCGAACTGTATGTCGATGATATTTTCATCATCCGTCAGCATCAGTGATTCACGTGCGAGCTTATTACGCACATTGCTGCGATAGCCCACTTCCACCGTGCGCACCTGTGACAGGTTGACGATTTCATGAGTCTGTATGGGATAGGGCCAGCGCCAGTTGAAACCGGGCTGTGTGGCATGGCTGAATTTGCCAAAGCTCATGACAACGCCGGTCTGCCCCTCTTGCACGATGAAGAAGCCACTCACCAGCCAAAGAAACAGGATAACGAGAACGACCACGCCTGCGCTGATGCCAGCGCCGTTCGAGTCACCGGGCAAACCACCGCCATCGGTGCTGCCACGTTGATCGCCTTTGCCTCCCAGGAGGCGATTCAGGCGCTGATTGAAATCACGCCAGAGCTGATCGAGATCAGGCGGGCCATCTTCAGGACGCTTGCCATTCTGGCGCGTTTCCTGATCAGGCTTGTCCTGAGATCCGCGGCCCCAGCGAGGGTCGTTCAGCGAAAACTTCAGGCCGAATTTCTTGATGATCGATTGGAGCATGCTGTTGCGTTCCGCGGTAAGGTATTTTTATTCAAAGCATGCCAGACAACAGCAACTCAATGGGGCTGCACGGATTCATCATGATTTTCCGTGGCCGTCTCAATTTCAAGCTGCTGGTCGTGACGCGCTGTGTGATTGCGGGCACCGTTTGCCTGCGCATATTCAGCGATGGCGCTGCGCAGTAGAACAATGCCTTCGCCCGTCTGTGCACTCACAAAAACGCGTCGAATTTTATCATATTCATCACGCTCTACCGCAGGGGCCAGGCCAGCCAGGTCGATCTTGTTCCATACCAGGACATGGGGGATGTGATCTGCCCCAATATCCTGCAGAACGGCGTTGACTTGCTGAATTTGCTCATCCCGCACCGGGCTGGCTGCATCCACCACATGAAGCAGCAGATCGGCATGTACCGTCTCTTCCAACGTGGCGCGAAAAGCCGCCACTAACTGGGTAGGTAATTCACGGATGAATCCTACGGTATCGGACACCACCACACTGCCCGCCTCGCCCAGATGGACACGACGGGAAGTCGTATCCAGAGTGGCAAACAGCTGGTTGGCAGCATATACGCCGGCCTTGGTCATGTTGTTAAACAGTGTGGATTTGCCGGCATTGGTGTAACCCACCAGCGAAATGGAAAACGTATGGTTGCGTTCGCGCGCACGGCGCTGCGTGATGCGCTGTCTTTGCAGCTTATCCAGTTTGCTGCGCAACATTTTCACGCGGTCACCGATCAGCCTGCGGTCCGTCTCGAGCTGGGTTTCACCCGGGCCGCGCAGGCCGATACCGCCCTTTTGCCGCTCCAGGTGGGTCCAGCCCCTGACCAGACGGGTGGCCAGGTGCTGTAACTGGGCCAGTTCGACCTGCACCTTGCCCTCGTGGCTCTGGGCGCGCTGGGCAAAAATATCCAGTATGAGGCTGGTGCGGTCTATAACTCGCACCTTCAGGAAACGCTCGAGATTACGCTGTTGGGCAGGCGACAGCGCATGATTGAATATGACTAGATCGAGCTCCAGATCGGCAACCGTGTCGCGTATTTCTTCGGCTTTGCCCGATCCGACGAACAGGGCAGAGTCGGGACTGGAGCGTTTGCCAGTCACACTCGCCGCTGGCGCGGCGCCGGCAGAAGTAGCCAAGAGAGCAAGTTCCTCCAGACTGGCGAGGAAATCGCCCTTGCCGAAATCGACGCCGACTAGAACAGCACGCATGGATGAGCCTCGATCCAGCAGGGCCGAGGCAGAAACTTATTCAGATTCAGTCTCGGTGTTGAGATTGACCGCACGTGCCGGCACGACGGTAGAAATAGCATGTTTGTAAACCATCTGGGTGACGGTATTACGAAGCAGCACGACGTATTGATCAAAAGATTCAACATGGCCTTGCAGCTTGATGCCATTGACCAGATAAATGGAGACAGGCACATGCTCTTTTCTTAATGCATTCAGGAATGGGTCTTGTAGCAGTTGCCCTTTATTGCTCATGGAAGCTCCGTTTTTTTGTCAGGTTCAGTAGATGGGGGCGATGTCATTAAACACAAGTATCGCATTCACTGCCTGTTGAGAATGTAATCGATTTTGCCACAGGCTGGCAAACCAGCTGCTACAAAAATGGGACTATTCCGCCTTAGAAAAAGGGTTTTTCCCTGTGCGCAATTCTATCCTCAGCGGCGTGCCGACCAGCGCAAAGCTCTCGCGGAAATGCTTTTCCAGATAGCGCTTGTAGTTGGCGTCTATGGCCTCCAGCGCATTACCATGCACCACGATGATGGGAGGGTTCTGTCCACCCTGGTGGGCATAGCGCAATTTAGGGCGCACCGAGCCTTTGCGACGTGGCTGCTGATGGTCCACCGCTTCTTGTAGTGCGCGCGTCAGTTGTGGTGTAGGCAGCTTGGCCATCGCTGCGCCATAAGCTGCGTCGATGGATTTCATCATCGGTAAGAGACCCGTGCCTTTGAGCGCGGAAATAAAATGCGTTTTGGCGAAAGAAAGAAAGCTCAGCTTGCGATCGATTTCGCGTTTGATATCGTCGCGCTGCTCGCTGGTCAGACCATCCCATTTATTCACACCGACCACTAAGGCCCTGCCCGCCTCCAGCACGAAGCCGGCGATGTGCGCATCTTGTTCAGAAATATCTTGCTGCGCATCGAGCAGCAGCAACACTACGTTCGCTTCTGAAATCGATTGCAGGGTTTTGACGACGGAGAATTTTTCTATCGCCTCAAAGACCTTGCCTTTGCGGCGTATGCCCGCCGTATCAATCAGAGAGTAATGACGTCCATTGCGCTCGAAGGGTATCTCAATCGAGTCACGCGTCGTACCCGGCATATCGAAAGCAATCACACGTTCTTCACCTAAGAGCGCATTAACCATGGTGGATTTGCCGACATTTGGGCGACCGACGATAGCAATCCGTATGCCGCGCACCTTGTCATCACTTTCAACTTCTTCCGGCTGTCCTGCAGTGGCGATATCGAGCGCTTCTTCAACCAGATCGGCAACCCCGTCACCATGCGCTGCCGAGATGACATACGGATCACCCAGACCCAGCTCGTAAAAATCTGCCGTCACAGTGGTGTACTTCATGCCTTCTGATTTATTCACCACCAGCATGACCTGACGGCCGGCCTTGCGCAGAAAATCCGTAATCGTCTTGTCGTGTGGCGTCAGTCCCTGACGGCCATCAACGATGAAAATCACGATATCCGCTTCAACCACAGCCTGCTTGGTCTGCTTGGCCATTTCATACATGATGCCTTCTTTGGCTACAGGCTCGAAACCGCCTGTATCAATCACAAGAAAAGGACGTTTGCCGACACGGCCTTCACCATAGTGACGGTCACGGGTCAGGCCAGGCAGATCGGCAACCAGCGCATCACGCGAGCGCGTGAGCCGGTTGAACAAGGTGGATTTGCCGACGTTAGGTCGGCCAACTAAGGCAATTACCGGCTTCATGGAATCTTTGCGGGAAGCTTGACGCTTCCTATTCGGTGGAGATGGCAATCAGCTTGCCATCTTGTGTTTGCACGATCAGATTCGATCCTGCAACAACGGGGGTCGCGCTG
>CAIQLE010000269.1 GCA_903872555.1 uncultured bacterium | reverse complement strand
GGCACATTCGGGTCTTCGAATATCTGAATGTCGGGATTAAACACCGAGGTACCCAGGGAATCGAGCAAGAATGTTGACTTGCGATACAGCGCACCGCCCGATATCGCCTGAACAAATGCTCCCAGCAGACCCGCCGCCAGTGGAGCCTCAAACAGTACCGGACATTTACGCGTATCCAGCTTGCGTGCATTCAAACGCGACAAGGCACGCTCTGCAGCATAACGACCTATGGCTTCCGGCTTGGCGAGTTTGCGGGGATTACGATCCGAGGAGTACCAGTCATCACGTTGCATGTGATTGCCCTTGCCTGCAATCGGCGACACGGAAATCGAATGGCGTGAATAGGGATAGCCGGCCATAAAGCCGCGCGAATTGGCGAGCACAAAATGTGACTGCTGCGCATAGGTGTTGGCACCTTCGCTATTCGTGATGCGTTTATCAACTGCAAATGCGGCTGATTCGCAGCGCACGGCCAGCGCCACCGCTTCTTCGGCTGACAGCAGCCAGGGATGAAAGAGATCCAGATCGCGCGGATGTTTTTCCATCAACTCAGGCTCAGGCAGGCCGGCGCAATCATCTTCTGCTGTAAATCGCGCAATGTTGTATGCCGCTTCTACAGTTGCTTTGAGTGACGCCGTAGAAAAATCTGAGGTGCTGGCGTTGCCACGTCGTATCGCACGGCCCTGCCCCAGATACACGGTAACGCCTAGCCCCTTGTCCTTGTTTTGCTCTATGGTCTCGACCTGAGCCTTGCGCACCGTTACCGACAGCCCTTGTCCTTCGCTGATTTCAACTACGGCATCAGACGCACCTTTTTCCTTCGCAAAACGAAGCACGTCGCTGGCGATCTGCTTAAACTGGTCCTGACTATGAGTGAAAACGGCTTTGTTCATGAGGGCACTTTTATCGGTGGTAGGTCAAAGCGGTTATCATAACAGCCGTTTAAGAATCACATAGAGCGCCCCATCATGCCTAACGCTAACCGCGGTGCGGTCGGATTCCAGTCCAGCGAATTCGAACAGGAATACGACCGCCCCTCCAAATCCCAACTCAAGCGCGAAATGACTGCGCTGCAGAAACTGGGCCAAGTCCTGGTTGATGCGCCACGCGACCGCGTCAAGCGCGTACCCATGCCTGAGGACGTGCTGGATGCCATTCTGGTATGTCAGCAGACCACCAGCCATGAAGGCAAACGCCGTCAGCTGCAATACGTCGGCAAAAAAATGCGCACACTGGAAGAGTCTGAAGTCGCGGCCATACAAGCAGCAGTTGACAGCTGGCGCGGTGCCTCGCGCTCTGAAACGGCTGCCTTGCATGCCATAGAACGTCATCGCGACCGCCTGCTGGCCGATGATGTGGCCCTGACTGACCTGCGCACCAAATATCCTGAACTTGATCTTCAGCATATGCGCACTCTGATCCGCAATGCGCGCAAAGAGCAGGCAGAAAACAAACCGCCCAAGGCTTATCGCGAAATTTTCCAGATACTGAAAACGCTGCTCGCTGACAGCAAAGCCCCAACCGATACGGATACTGAGCACGATGAAGAAGACCCGGACGCATACTGACGAGCTCATCATTGGCCTGATCTCCATCTCGGATCGTGCTTCCAGTGGCGTGTATGAAGATC
>CAIQLE010000268.1 GCA_903872555.1 uncultured bacterium | reverse complement strand
GTGGTGTCAGCAGCTGTCGGTGGCAGCAAGGCAGGCACCTTGTTTGAAGGTGACCGGCGCTTTGATATCGTGGTACGACTGCCAGAGTATTTGCGGACCGATATCGAAGCGATCAAACGTTTGCCTATTACTTTGCCTGCTGCGAAGGGCGGGCATGGCAGTTTTATTCAGCTCTCAGAAGTCGCCAGTTTCAGTCTGGCACCGGGGCCGAATCAGATCAGCCGTGAGAATGGCAAGCGCCGTATTGTCGTCACGGCGAATGTACGTGGCCGGGATGTAGGCTCATTTGTCAGTGAGGCAGAGGACACTTTATCCAAAATGCCTTTGCCCACCGGGTACTGGTCAAGCTGGGGCGGTACATTTGAGAATCTGCAGTCAGCAGCTTTGCGTTTGCAGTTAGTGGTACCCGGCGCATTGTTTCTGGTGTTTGTGCTGCTGTTCGCCATGTTCGGCAATCTGAAAGATGGTTTGATTGTATTCACTGGTATTCCCTTTGCGCTGACCGGTGGCGTGCTTGCGCTCTGGATGCGTGGCATACCTTTATCGATTTCAGCCGCTATTGGTTTTATCGCTTTGTCAGGGGTAGCGGTATTGAATGGACTGGTGCTGATCAGCTTCATTCGCAGCCTGAATGAACAGGGGCAGTCATTGATCGATGCCGTACGCGAAGGCACATTGACACGCTTGCGTCCGGTGCTGATGACGGCGCTGGTGGCATCCTTAGGTTTCTTGCCTATGGCGATCGCGACTGGTACAGGAGCCGAGGTACAGCGGCCGCTGGCCACGGTGGTGATAGGCGGTATTTTGTCATCCACTATCCTGACCCTCTTAGTCCTGCCGTTGCTTTATTATCTGACGCATAAACATCAGGCGGGCAAGTAAGCTGATTTGCTTACAGCCTGAAATTCTTTAGAAAGACGCCCTACTTGAAACTCGCGCTTTTTTCAGATCTGCATGCCAACCTGCCGGCCTTCGATGCCTGCCTTGCGCATGCACGTGCGCAAGGTGCGGACACTTTCGCAGTGCTGGGGGATCTGGTGGGCTACGGTCCTCATCCGGCTGAAGTGGTGCAGCGTTGCCGTGAACTGCAGGCACAGGGTGCGATTATTTTGCGCGGCAATCATGATGTTATTTCCAGTGATGCCGCCTCAGCTGAAATCACCTGGGCCGAGCTGACGCGTGCCTGGACCTTTGATCATCTGGATGACAGTCAGCGTGCTTGGCTGGCGCAGCTGCCTCTGACTGCCACGCTGGGCAGTGTATTTCTGGTGCATGCAACGGCAGAAGCACCGGAGCGCTGGCATTACGTGCTGGATGAACGACTGGCAGCACGCAGTATGGATGCGGCCTGTCAGCAAGCAGACATTCGTTATGTCTTCGGCGGGCACGTGCATCATCAATCGCTGTACTACCGTGGCACAGGGCGTCAGCTGATGCCGTTCGCGCCACGTGCCGGTGTGGCTATTCCTGTGGGGCCGCATCGCCACTGGCTGGCTACGGTCGGCTCGGTCGGACAGCCGCGTGATGCTGATACGCGTGCTAATTATGCTTTGCTGAATCTGGATGCTAAGACACTGACTTTTCATCGCATCAGCTACGACCATCTGTCGGTCGTGCGTGAGATACGTGCAGCAGGTCTGCCCGAAATATTAGCTACACGACTGGAGAGCGGACGATGAGCCGACTGGATTCAGGAACAGAACTGGATGGATTTTTGATAGGTGACTGTCTGCATGCCGGTGCTATGGCACGCATTTATGAAGTCACGTATGCCGATGGTCGCGAGTCGCCATTTCCTATGGTGATGAAAGTACCCTTGATGCGCGAAGGTGATGGCAGCGAAAATATTGTCGGCTTTGAGATTGAGCATCAGCTGCTGCAAGTACTGCATGGTACGCATGTGCCGCGTTTTGTCGCAGCCGGGGATCTCGATCGCATTCCCTATCTGGTGATGGAGCATCTGCAGGGCATCACGCTGGAAGCCTGGGCTAAAACCTTTACGGATAAGCGTGAAGCCATACCGGTGCATGCCATAGCAGAGATGGGTGCCAAGCTTGCGCAGGCGGTTCATAGCATGCATCAGCAAAACGCATGTCATCTGGATTTAAAACCAGCGAATGCGCTGATTACGCAGGACGGCAGAGTGGTGCTGCTGGATTTTGGATTGTCATGTCATGCGGATTATCCTGATCTGCTGGCAGAAGAATTTCGTAAAGCCGTAGGCTCGCCAAGCTGGATCGCACCGGAACAAGTGGTGGGCGTGCGCGGTGATCCGCGCTCCGATGTGTTTGCCATAGGCGTGATGTTGTATGAAATGGCCACGGGCGAACTGCCGTTCGGATCACCTGTAACGACTGGCGGCTTGCGCCAGCGACTGTGGATGAGTCCTGCACCGCCACGTGTCTGGCGTACTGATTTGCCTGAGTGGTTGCAGGAAATCATATTGCGTTGCCTCGAGCCTCAGGCCGACCACCGTTATCCCTCAGCTGCGCACCTGATGTTTGATTTGAATAATCCGGATCAGGTGGCCATCACTGCACGTGGAAGACAGACCCAAGGCCGGGGTTTCTGGTGGCATTTCAAACGCTGGCTGCGCGCAGCTGGCATGCAGTATCAGGCCAGCCCTTTGCCATCACAACAAATTGCTGAAGTACCAATCGTGATGGTGGCCATTCCGAACAATGATGTAAGTGACGTCACCATGTATGCGCTCAGGCAGGCCGTCGCACGCTCACTGGGAACGCGTCCCGGCGCACGACTGGCGGTGGTGACGGTGGTGAGTTCCAGTCTCACTAGCAGCAGTGACAAAGAACGCAGCGAGACCTGGTTGCAGCGACATCATCTGACCAGTTTCAGGAAATGGGCAGAGGGGATTGATCTCTACAGCCATCAGGTATCGTTCCATGTGCTGGAATCAGGCGATGTGGCTCAGGCTCTGTTGCGCTATGCCGAAGGCAATAACGTGAGTCTGATCATTATGGGCGCTGCGACGCACGGCCTGTCTATGCAGAGGTTTGTTGCCACCGTGCCGATCAAGGTCGCCATGCATGCACCTTGTACGGTGATTCTGGTGAAAGAGCCTATGCCGTTTCAGCAGCTGGCAGAAACGGAGTTGACTGAGGTGGATCTGTCTGAAACAACGCGTGGATAGAGATGCCTGAACTGAAGCGCACAGGCAGACAAGCAGATAAATTAATTGCCGGGTTTGAGTCCTAAGTGACTCAGGCCGTTTCAAGTGCGGGTGCCTGGCCCGCTTCAAGCGCTGCCCCGGTCACCATCATGGCAGGAACGAAGTGACGCATCTGAAGTGAGTTGGCTGTTTTTTCACCCAGCTCAGTCAAAGCGAACACGCCGCGTAAAGGGCGCAGATAGCCCATGCGTACCAGACTGTCGACTTGTTTCTCGCGGTCTTTGATATCAGACAAAACCTCGCCCGTCTCGACCAGATGGACGATCAGCTGAATATCTTTAATCGATAAAATATGCATTTCACCCTCCGGCGCTTGAATAGCGCGATGGTGCAATATTGATAATATTAACTGCGTTCTCTCATTATAAATCAATGATTTAAGAATGCGCATAAACTGCCTGAGTTCAGATCGAACTGCGGTAGCATAGAAGCAGTCCGCATCATAGTCACCAGTTGGCTAAAAATCAGGAGGGAATTCATATGCCTGCGATTAAAACCTCTTCCGACCTTTATCAGAACCGCAATCAGGGACTGACGACCTATAAAAAAAATCTGAACCAGAATTCTCTGGCTCAGGAGATGGTCAAGGTGCAGGACAAAGCGCCGGCACGCGCTGTAGAAAAAGCCGTCGTCAAAACACAGATTCAAAATAAAGAACAACTGAATGCCCATCAGGCTGGGCAAAAAGCGCCTGTAACTCAGCAGGCTCAGCGTCCGCAGCCTGCCCAGCGTACTGAAAGCTACGCGCCACTTCCCAGAACCAAGGCTGAGCATAATGACAGGCATTCATTCATCACCGGCGGTACGGTGGATATGCGTGCATGAACTACGTGAATTAGCTGCGGCATGATCGGCTGAACTAAGCCTGCCACACACCGAATCCCGCTTCGCGTAAGCGTATCGCCAGATCGACCTCCATATACTTCGCATCCTCATACGGCATGGGGTTGTACTCCTCGTACAACTCCGGCAGCAACTGCAGGCCATATTCTTGCGCGTATTTATTGGCCTGTATGCCGGCCTTATGCTTATCAAAGCGCAGATCGGGATCCAGACCCGTCATGCCTACATACACACAAGGCTGGCCGCTCTGGTAATCCGGATTGGCCTTCTTGAATTTTGATTCATAGAGCACGTCTTTGGACAGCTCTATGACATACACATGATGTTTTGCTTTGATCACCATTGACCGATATTGGGCATGGAAGCCCAGGGTTCGGCAGGCGGCAAGGATGGCCCGCTTTGCAGCAGCTCAATAGAGATATTGTCAGGTGAGCGTATGAAGGCCATGCGACCGTCGCGTGGTGGGCGCAATATGGTCACACCATGGGATTGCAGCCGTTCACACATCTCATAGATATTTTCGACTGCATAGGCTACATGGCCGAAATTACGGGCACCTGTGAGCTCTTCAGGATCCCAGTTGTAGGTGAGTTCAAGTTCAGCCTCAGGATCATTCGGAGCAGCCAGGTAGGCGAGCGTAAAGCGACCGGCAGCTACCTCATATTGACGTACCAGTTCCAGACCCAGTGCATCGCGATAAAAGCGGATGGAGGCTTCGAGGTCAGTGACCCTGACCATGGTGTGCAGATATTTCATGATGGATACTCAGTGGCTAAATAAAAAGCCATTGTAATTCTGACTTCATTTTTTAGCATACGATGGCGCAGGCCTGCATCATCCGTAAAAATATCGAATTTGATAATTTTCGCCTGGCTCCAACATAGCCATCAGCGCTGATCGGTGTATCACGCAGGTAAGGTAAATGACGCATAATCCTGCCTCCTTTGTTAAAAAATTTAAACCAGTGTATGGGTTTAAATACAGATCGCAATAAAAATAATTCCACTGAAAATGAGCCACGCCATGTCAAATGAACTCTCCACCATCAAACTTTTCCAGCCTGTACGCATCGGTGATCTGGAGCTTGCCAATCGCGTCGTGATGGCACCCTTGACGCGTTGCCGTGCCGATGAAGCGGCCGGTGATATTCCAGGCAGTGCGATGAATATTGAGTACTACCGTCAGCGCAGCGGTGCAGGGCTGATCATCAGCGAAGGCACACAGGTTTCACCGGTAGGCAAAGGCTATATGGCGACGCCGGGTATTTATTCCGATGCACAGGTCGAGGGCTGGAAGCCGATCACTAAGGCCGTGCATGAAGCTGGTTCAAAAATCATTGCGCAGATCTGGCATGTAGGCCGTATCTCGCATCCTGACCTGACCGGTGGTGTGCAACCGGTAGCGCCATCCCCTGTGCGTGCCAATCTGACGGCTTACACTCGCAATGGCAAAGTAGAGATGCCTGAACCGCGTGAGCTGTCCATCACTGAGATCGCGACTATCGTGAATGAATATCGTCACGGCGCAGCTAATGCGCTACGCGCGGGTTTTGATGGTGTGGAAATCCATGGTGCGAATGGCTATCTGATCGATCAGTTTTTACGCGACGGCGCAAACAAGCGCACTGACGCCTATGGTGGTTCAGTAGAAAACCGTTGCCGCTTTGCGCTGGAAGTTATCGATGCGGTGGTCGCAGAGATTGGTGCGGGCAGGGTGGGTATCCGCCTCTCGCCAGTCACGCCGGCAAATGATTTGTCGGATACCAATCCACAGGCGGTCTTTGCTTATCTGATCGAAGCATTGAATCAGCGCGGCATAGCCTTCATTCATTTTGTTGAAGGTGCTACAGGTGGGCCGCGCGATCTCACAGGCTTTGATTTTTCTTGGGCGAGACAAGCATTCAAGGGCACTTACATTGCCAACAATGGTTATGACCGCGAGATGGCGATTGATGCAATTAGCGCTGGCCGTGCCGATGCGATTGCTTTTGGCAGAGCATTCATTGCCAACCCGGATCTGGTTGACCGACTCAAGCAAGATGCGCCGCTGAACCTGCCTAACCCTAAGACTTTTTATGCGCCGGGACCTGAGGGCTATATTGATTATCCTGCGCTGCCTGTTTGAGCGGAGACTGACTGAAGCTTTGGCCTGACTGATTCTAAACTTCAAAATAACTTCAATATAACTTCAACATAAGTTCAACGTAAATCACAAAAAACTTAGCCGGGCTCAGGTGCCGTCGCGGACAGTCGACACCTGTACCCGGCTATAT
>CAIQLE010000267.1 GCA_903872555.1 uncultured bacterium | reverse complement strand
TCAGCGTGTCACTCACGCTGCTGCCTGAAGCGAAAGCCTTAAAACACTGGAGCCCTGTGCATGTGCATGCCGGTGCTGCCCACACACTGGCACGCGTGGCCTTACTCGAAGGCGAGCAACTAGCGCCCGGCAGCAGCATGCTGGCGGAACTGGCACTCGATGTGCCACTGCATCTGTGTCATGGTGACCGCATCATCGTGCGTGATGCTTCGGCGCAGACCACGCTGGGTGGTTGTGAAGTATTGGATGTGTTTCCTCCACTGCGTGGCAAACGCTCGGCAGAAAGACTGGCCTTGCTGAAAGCACAGCAAAGCGCTGACGATCAGTCTGCCCTGCAAGCGATGCTGTCGATGGAAGTGCGCGGCATGAACCTGTCGCAATTTGCGGCCAACCGCAATCTGAATGAAAACACCTTAGCTGTGTTGCTCGCCCAGCTGGAAGTGCGTCATCTGCGCACCAGTCAGGGCCTGTATGCCTGTGCATCAGAGCACTGGCAGCGTATGCAGGAAAAAATGATGGAAGAGCTGGCCGCCTTCCATGAGCGCGAACCCGACCATGCCGGTGTAGAGCGTGAACGTTTACGCAGACGCAGCCTGCCTACCCTCGCTTCGGAAGCTTTCAACGCCATCGTGCAAAGCCTGCTGGAAGAACAGAGAGTGGTCATGGCACAGGGTAGCTTCATCGCCCTGCCCGGCCATAAGGTTGAATTCTCAGCGAGCGAAAAAAATCTCTGGGATCACATTCTGGTTTTACTCAGCGAAGCGCCGTTTCAACCACCGCGCGTGCGACCTTTAGCTGCAGCCTTGGCTATAGATGAACCCGAGATGCGCAAGCTGATGGGCAAGTCCGCCAAGCTCGGCCTGACTTATCGTGTCGCGCATGATCATTATTTTTTATCGACTGCAGTGCGCGAGCTGGCCATGCATGTCAATGAACTGATACAGAACGAGGGACTGGCCAAGGTTGCACCCTTTCGTGATCGCATCGGTACGGGACGCAAGCTCGCTGTGGAGATACTCGAATTTTTCGACAATATAGGCTACACACGGCGTATCAAAGAGCATCATGTGCTGCGTCAAGCCAGCATGTGGAGCAACTGAAACGTCCGTATAATGTGGTGAGATTAATGCAGCAAATGGAAGAGCTTCGCTTCCCGGTGGAACGGCCGGACTTCAAATCCGGTAGAGGTTGCCAGCAATCTCTGGTGGGTTCGACTCCCACGCTCTTCCGCCACAGCGGCACCTTCATTGATTGATTGATTACACCGCTACGTTTTTCTCTCAGCGCTCAAACTTCATCAGGCCGCATGACTTCTTCAGCTCGCACTTCGGATTTTTATGTCTTTGAAGGTCCGCAAACTCTCAGTCTTGAGCTGATACCCCTGCGCGTGCGCTACAAACTCGATTGCTGCGAGATCAAGCTGCATTTGCAGCAATGGCAGACTTTCAATCTGCAAGAGAAACAGCAGTTACTGCAGCTTGCCTCAGATTCTGAAAGTGAGATTCAGGCCTATCGTGCTTATTTGCAGCGGCTGGTTGAGACGTATTTTAAAAGCCCTGTGGATGCACATCCTGCTTCCGGCACCGAAGTCTGGCGCTTGCTGCACAACTGGCCAGAGGCCATCGTCCAACAATGTGAACTTCAGGGATTGGCATTGCCGGCGCTTTCTTACTGGCAGGGATTGCATGAGGCTGACCGACATGCCTTGTTTATACTGGGTCGCTCAAAACATTCGCAAACGGAATTTGTGCAGGCGATGCGTTTATTTTGTGATGCATGATGTTGTGTAAATAAGCGGCTGGCTCCGAGACCGCTGTTTACGCCAGCAAATCACGATGACGCAACAAAGCTTCCAGCACAATAGCGCTCAGCCCCTCGGCTTCCTTGCTATCCAGGCTACTCAGCAAGGCCTGGCGCATGCGCGGGTCCCAGAAATTTTTAATATGCGCTGCAATGTCTTTCAGCGCCTGCTGACGATCCGGCATGCTTTCGAAGAACTGGCCTATGTTATTGGCCATGCTGATCAGGTTCTGCACATCCATAGCTTTATTCCTTGTGCAATCGTTCAGGATGCGCATAGACCACATAAGAAGCGTCGCGCATAAAACCTATCAGGGTGACACCAGCCTGCTCTGCCAGTTCAACCGCAAAGCTGGTGGGCGCAGAAATCGCTGCCACCAGACCGATGTTCATCATCGCTGCCTTTTGCACCATTTCATAACTGGCGCGACTGGTGATGATGACGGCGCCCGACGAAAAATCTTGCTTGTCTTCCGCCAGCGCGCCGATCAGCTTGTCGAGCGCGTTATGGCGGCCGACGTCTTCGCGCACCAGCTTGATCTTGCCAGATCG